>CAZVDE010000001.1:0-6401 GCA_964626065.1 uncultured Clostridiaceae bacterium
AGATCTGCAGGATTTCGATCCCCGGGCTTTCGTGGCCGCCCTCTTCGGTGGGAGCAATCGGCAATGATGCCGGGCAATGATGCCGGGCAATGATGCCGGGCAATGATTGCCGTAAGAATTTTCTTGACAAGAACGCCGCCTCTGTCTATACTGAGGTAGTGTAAAGGAATACTACTTAACAGGGGGCCGACATGGAAAAAACGCTGCGCATGAACGTGCTTTTTGATTTTTACGGGCCCTTGTTGACAGAACGGCAGAGGGACGTATTCTGCATGTATTTCCAGGAAGATTTGTCCCTGGGTGAAATCGGCGAACAGCTGGATGTGTCCCGCCAGGCAATTCATGATCTGCTTAAACGGGTTGAGGCCATTATGGAGGATTTTGAAGACAAACTCCGTTTAGTCAGCAGGCATGAGCAAAGGCGGCTTCTTTATGGGGAAGTGCTGTCCTTTTTAGAAGGGCTTGACTGCACAAAGGGCGGCAGCGCAGCGGAACTTGCTGCAATAAAGAAGAGAATTCGCCAAGCTGAAGGGGGAATGGATTGATGTTTCAGAATTTATCCGCACGGCTGCAGGAAGCAATAGGTAAACTGCGGGGCCGGGGCCGTTTAAGTGAAAAAGACGTTGATCAGGCTCTGCGTGAGATCCGTTTAGCCCTTTTAGAGGCGGATGTGAATTATAAAGTAGTGCGCGAATTCATCGCTAAAGTAAAAGAAAGGGCCGTGGGCCACGATGTGCTCAGCAGTCTAACACCGGGCCAGCAGGTGATCCGCATCGTTAACGAAGAGCTCACTGGGCTCATGGGCGGCAGTCGGGCTCAACTGACACTGGCCTCCAAGGCACCCAGCGTGGTTATGGTTGTGGGCCTGCAGGGGTCCGGAAAAACAACCACAGCGGCCAAACTGGCGCGCCTGCTGAAAGGGCAGGGCCATCGGCCCCTTCTGGTTGCCGCCGACGTTTACCGGCCGGCAGCAATAACACAGCTGCAGGTGTTGGGCGAACAGATCGAAATTCCCGTTTTCAGCCGGGGCGAGAAGGATCCGGTGGAGATTGCCCAAGCGGCGCTGGAACACGCCAAACTGTACAATCATGATCTTGTGCTGATCGACACCGCGGGCCGCCTGCACATTGATGCTGAGCTCATGGGTGAGTTAGTCCGGATTGAAGCAGCGGTAAACCCGGCCGAAATTCTCTTGGTAGTGGATGCCATGACCGGGCAGGATGCGGTCAATGTGGCGGAAAACTTTAACCAGCAGCTGCCCATCGGCGGCGTTGTTTTAACTAAGCTGGACGGTGATGCCCGGGGCGGTGCCGCCCTTTCTGTCAGGGCGGTGACCGGAAAACCCATCAAGTTTGTGGGTGTCAGCGAGAAAATGGACGGCCTAGAACCTTTCCACCCGGATCGTATGGCTTCCCGCATTTTGGGCATGGGTGATATGCTGACCCTAATTGAAAAGGCGGCCTCCGCGGTTGATCAGGAAAAAGCCGAACAAATGGCGGCCAAACTCAAGGACGCCCAGTTTACGCTGGAAGATTTTCAAGAGCAGCTGGCCCAGATGAAAGAAATGGGCCCCATTGATCAGTTAATGGGTATGCTGCCGGGCATGGGCGGTATGAAGCAGCTGCAGGGGTTAGAAGTAGATGATTCGCACCTTTTGAAAATTGAGGCCATTATCAATTCCATGACCCCCGAAGAGCGGCGTAGGCCCGAAATCATCCGCAGTTCGCGGCGGAAAAGGATAGCCAAAGGATCGGGTACGCGCGTCCAGGATGTGAATCGCTTATTAAAACAGTTCAACCAGACTAAACAGTTATTCAAACAATTTTCCGGCCCTACCCACGGGCGCAGGAAAAAGGGATTATTTTCCCTGTTTCAATAAAAGAGCACTAATTGGGAGGTGAAGCTGCATGGCAGTAAGAATTCGTTTGAAAAGAATGGGTGCCAAGAAACGGCCGTTTTACCGGTTGGTTGTGGCCGATTCGCGGGCGGCGCGGGATGGTGCGTTTATCGATACGATAGGATATTACAATCCTATTGCAGAACCGGTAGAGCTCCAGATTGATGAAGAAAAAGCGTTAGATTGGCTGCAAAAAGGAGCCCAACCGTCTGATACCGCCAAGAGCCTTTTGCAGAGGACAGGCGTTATGGAGAAATTCACCGCATCCCGCAAATAACTTAGGGGGTGTTTTTGTGCAGGAATTAGTCGAATTAATCGGAAAATCTCTGGCTGATAATCCGGAACACGTGCGTGTGGAGGCGGAAGACAAGGGCTATGAGACTTTGTACACTATCTATGTGGCGCCTGCGGACATGGGGCGGTTGATCGGCAAAGGGGGGCGAATCGCTAAGGCAATTCGCACCGTTGTGAAAGCCTCCGCCATTAAAGCGGGCGTGCAGGTGCATGTCAAGATCGATGAAGCCCATTAAGTGGATTTTAATAGGTGAAATTGTGGGTTGGCAGGGAAATAGGGGCGAACTGAAAGTAATCCCCCATACCGAATTCCCTGAGCGTTTCGGCGAAATGGAGTCGATCCGCTTATTTAAGCAGCACGGGGAGGAGCCCCATGGTGTGTTTCGCTTAGAGGGGTGCCGCTCCCACAAGGGGACCCTGATCTTAAAGCTGGAGGGTGTTGATGACATCTCCGGGGCAGAACAATTAAGGGGCATGCTGATTAAAATCAGCACCGATGAATTAACCCCACTGCCGCCCGGCCGCCATTATATCTTTCAACTTATTGGCTTGGAGTGTGTTACTACATTAGGCCAAAGGCTCGGTACAATAACGGATGTTCTGCAGACAGGCGCCAATGATGTCTATGTTGTCAAACCCTATCCGGGGGTGACAGGGCAGAAGGAGATCTTGATTCCGGTAATTTCGCAAGTGGTTTTGCAGATTGATCTTAACAACAACAGGGTAGAGGTGGAGCTGCCGGAGGGTTTGCTCGACTAAGCATGGGGGTGGGGGGTGAGATCATGCATGTTGATATCCTCACCTTGTTTCCTGAAATGTTCGCAGGCCCTTTACAGGCCAGCATGATTGGTAAAGCCCGGGACAGTGGGCTTTTGACAGTAGATATTTGGAATATTCGTGATTATGCCCTAGACAAACACGCCATCACAGACGATAGCCCCTATGGGGGAGGCGCGGGCATGGTCTTAAAAGTGGACGTTTTGGTTCGGGCCATTGAAGCTGTCCGGGGCGATAAATCGGCACCTGTCGTGTATCTCACGCCTCAGGGAGAGCAATTCAATCAGCGGATAGCGGCGGAATTGGCCGAGCTGCCCGCCATGATTTTACTCTGTGGGCATTACGAGGAGATTGATGAGCGAGTTCGGCAGAAATGGGTCGATCGAGAGCTTTCCATCGGGGATTATGTGCTCACGGGCGGCGAACTGCCCGCAATGGTGGTTGTGGACGCGGTAGCACGCCTTCTGCCCGGGGTGTTGGGCGACAGTTCCTCTTTTGAACAAGATTCGTTCCAAGACGGGTTGCTGGACCATCCCCATTACACACGGCCGGCCGTTTTTCGAGGACTGGATGTGCCTGATGTTTTGCTCAGCGGCCACCACGGGCTTATTCGCCGCTGGCGGCTGAAGGAAGCACTGCGCCGCACTCTACTGCGCAGGCCTGATTTATTGGAACACAGAAAACTTTCTGAAGAAGAACGCCTAATTCTTGCCGAATTGGCGCAGGATTTAGGAAAGGAGGAAAAACAGTGAATCTGATCGATATAATTGAACAAGAACAATTTCGTGCTGACCGCCCGGATTTTAATGCCGGTGATACGGTACGCGTGCACGTGAAGGTTGTAGAGGGGCCGAATGAGCGCATTCAAATTTTCGAGGGTGTCGTATTAAGAAGGATGGGCCATGGTTTGCGGGAAAACTTTACCGTGAGGAAAATCTCGCAGGGCGTGGGCGTAGAGAGGACCTTCCCCCTCCATTCGCCCAGGGTTGATAAAATCGAAGTGGTGCGTTACGGTAAAGTGCGCCGCGCCCGTTTGTACTATTTAAGAAAACGGTCCGGAAGAGCGGCCCGCATCAAGGAGCGCCGCCGCTAATGCCGGGAACACGCCTTTCTAGGGGAGTGAGTATCGGAGCAAATGCCGCACTCCTCTTTTTCACGTCAACTGCTGCTTGATTGGGGGAAAAGAAATGGCAAAATCTCAAGTCAGGGAATATCTGGAAGCGTTCTTAATTTCCGTTCTTGCCGCCGCCTTTATCATTGCCTTTGTGGCCCAGTCTTTTTTGGTGGAGGGCAGCTCCATGGAGCCTTCCTTCCACAACGGGCAGAGGCTGTTGGTGGAAAAAGTCTCCTATCGTTTCAGTGAGCCCCAACGGGGCCAGGTGGTAATTTTTAAATATCCCAGTGATCGGCGGCGTAAATTTATCAAACGAATTGTGGGCATCCCCGGCGACGAGATCGTCATTAAGGGCGGGTATTTATACGTTAACGGGGTCCGCCTAGATGAGGGGTACATTAACGGCCCCACTTACGGAACTTACAGCGCTCCCACTTACGGGCCCGTTTTGGTTCCGGCGGGGCATTATTTTGTCTTAGGCGATAACCGGCGCAATAGTGATGACAGCCGCTATCCCGATGTGGGCTTTGTTCCGGGGCGGGATGTGGTAGGACGCGCCCTCTTTGTTTACTGGCCCCTGACCCAGATCGGTGGGGTTAGGATCCCTCCGTCTTTTGAAAGGATTGAAGTGAACCCATGACCATTCAATGGTATCCGGGGCATATGGCAAAAGCCAGGCGCATGCTCCGGGCCGAATTGAAGATTGTGGATGGGATTTTAGAAGTTGCCGATGCTCGTTTGCCTCTGAGCAGCCGCAATCCCGATCTGCGGGAACTAAGCCCCAAACCGCGTTTTTTAGTGCTGGGAAAAATTGATCTGGCTGATGCCGCCGCTACAGAAAAGTGGGTCAACTACTGGGCTGCGCGGGGCGAAACGATTATTTCGGCGGATTTAATTAAGGGCACGGGTTTGCGCGAACTGCGCAGCGCGGTGCGCGACCGCTTCGCTCACCTCAAAAGGCCCGCCCGCCTGGTGGTTGTGGGCATTCCCAATGTGGGGAAATCAACGCTGATCAACCGCTTAACAGGGCGCAGGGCTGCACAGGTGGGGGCTAAGCCCGGGGTGACCAGGGGCAAGCAGTGGCTGAGCGCGCCGAGCATGCAGCTTTTAGACAGCCCCGGCCTGTTATGGCCCAAGTTTGAAGATCAAGAGGTGGCCCGCAAGCTGGCCGTTACCGCCTCAATCCGTGACGAGATTGTGGATGCGGCGGAGATCGCGGCCTGGCTGCTCTCTTTTTTGCAGGATCAGTATGGCGAGGTACTTTCGGGCCGATATGGCGAGTTGGCTTCGGACGAACACTTGCTCGAACAGATCGGACGTAAACGGGGCTGCCTCTTGCGGGGCGGCATCGTAGATTTTAATCAAGCGGCCGCTTTGGTACTTAAAGATTTCCGCAGCGGCAAACTGGGGGCTATTACTTTGGAATACCCGCCCAAGGAGGGGTAGTAATGCGTACGCTTGAGCTGGCTTTGCAGCAAAAGGGCTTTAGTAAGATAGCAGGCATCGATGAGGCGGGGCGGGGGCCCTTGGCGGGCCCGGTAGTTGCCGCCGCCGTTATAATCGGTGCGCGTGAGTTTCGCTGCGAAATCTTCGATTCTAAACGTTTATCCCCTAAAAAACGCCTGCTCGCTTACGAAGAGATATTACAGACCTGTGCGGTGGCTGTGGGCATTGCCTCTGTGGAAGAGATCGACCGGCTCAATATTCTGCAAGCCTCCTTGCTGGCTATGGGCAGGGCGGTTGAAAATCTGCCCGTTCGGCCTGATTTTTGCTTGGTTGACGGGCCTCACCAAATCCCCGCTCTGCGGCCCTTGCAAAAATGCGTTGTGCGCGGTGATCAGCTATCTATTTCGGTCGCGGCGGCCAGTATTGTGGCCAAAGTGGAGCGGGATGGGCTGATGCGGGGCTACCATGATCTTTATCCCGAATACAATTTCGAGCAGAATAAGGGTTATGCTACTAAAGAACACCGCCGGGCCATTTTAGCCAACGGGCGCTGCCCAATCCATCGCAGTTCCTTTAGGTGTGCCGGTCTATGAACCCGGGGAAAAAAGGCGAAGAGCTGGCTTGCCGTTATCTGCAGCAGCGCGGCCTCGTTGTTTTGGAGAGAAACTTCCGCCTGCGCCGGGGCGAAATAGATCTGATTATGGCCCACGGGCCCGTTTTAGTCTTTGTTGAAGTTAAATACCGCAGTTCCCAACGATATGGAACGGCATTGGAATCGGTCACCAAAGCTAAGCAGAGGCGGATCAAACTTGTGGCCTCCGCCTATTTGCAGCGCTTTACCGATCTGCCCGATGTTCGCTTTGATGTTGTTGG
>CAZVDE010000001.1:6501-58507 GCA_964626065.1 uncultured Clostridiaceae bacterium
GAACAAGTCACAATCGAGCAGCTGCTGTTTGGTGTAGCGGTCGTTTCGGGCAATGATGCCTGCGTGGCTCTTGCCGAAGCATTGGCAGGCACGGAGAGTGTCTATGTGCAGTGGATGAATGATAAGGCCAAATCTCTTGGTTTGGATCTGCAGTTTGTTGATGTACACGGCCTGGCAAACGAAAACAAGGTCACAGCGGAAAGCATCGCTTTATTGGTCAGCTCCTATCTGCGGGACCACCCCGAAGCGATCGAGTATCATCGCCAGCCCACCTTTTCGTACCAGCCTCGCTCGAGTGCCACACCCATTGTGCAGAATAACCGCAACGGGCTGCTGCGGACATACGAAGGGGCAGACGGCCTTAAGACGGGGCATTTAGCCGCTGCCGGTTATAATCTGGTAGGCACCGCAGTGCAGAACAACCGCCGTTTGATCGCGGTTGTGTTGGGCGCGGAGGGCGAAACGGCCCGGGAGCGAGAAGCGGCCAAACTGCTGGACTACGGCTACCGCAGCTTTGATTTGGTGAATATATCGCGCCTGGTGCATACGAGGACCGCAAAAGTTATCAAAGGGCGGAAAAATAGTGTGCCGGTGTCCATTACTGAGCCTTTGATCAGCGTACCTAGGGGCATTGAACAGGAGGTGCGTGTCGGCATGCAGATGGAAACGCTCGAGGCGCCGGTCAAGAAAGGACAGCCTGTGGGTACTTTGTCCATTTTTGTCGGGGAGGAATTAGCCAAACAAGTACCTCTGCTTGCCGCGGAGGATGTGAACAGGGGTCACTTTTTCCGGGTGCTTTGGGACAGTATTATTCAATTCTTCCAAAATTTATTTAAGAAGGCCCGCTGAAGTACACAACTCTCTTTCGAAAAGCCTCTTTTTTCTGCGAAAAATTTAATTAAAAAACAAGGGTTTTTACGCTATTCGCAGAAAGAACTTCCTAGAAAGAAGTATTAGTGGGAAAGGGTGAATTGAGTGACGCATTTTGTGTTGGACGATTTGGACAAGCGGATCCTAGGCCACATGCAGGAAGACGGAAGAATGACATTTGTAGATTTGGCTTCCCACTTGGGCGTTTCGGAAGGAACGATCCGCAAACGGGTTAAACGACTGGAAGAACGGGGTATCATGAAAACGATGGGGGTCACGGATCCGCTGAAGATGGGGCTGGATACCGTTGCGTTCATCTGGTTAAAGATCGACCGGCATCATATCGAATCTGTAATTGAGCAAATGCAGGGACTGCCCGAAGTGCGCTATTTGGTAGTAACCACCGGCGAACATGATTTGGTGGCCATGGTAGTGTTGCCCAATCGGGAACAATTGGTGGCTCTGCTGAATCAAAAATTAGCCCGGATTACGGGGATTGTCAGCACCGAAACATCTATCGTGCTGCAGATCCACAAACAAATTCATGATTGGGCTCCTTTTCACGAGTATAAAAAGGAGGGATCGGGCCGATGAGTTTTGTTTTAGATGAGTTTGATCGCGCCATAATTAATTTATTACAGCAAAACGGGCGCATGCCTTTTCTGACCATAGCCAATCAGCTGAATCTGGCGGAAGGAACGGTGCGCAGGCGCGTGGGAAAACTGCTCAATGAAGGGCTGCTGCGCATAGTCGGAGTAGCCGATCCCTTTAAGGTAGGCCTGAATACTGTGGCGGTAGTGGGCATGAAGGTAGAGCGGGGACGTATCGAAAACATCGCCGAACAGCTGAGTGCTTTGCCCGAAGTACGTTATGTTGCCCTATCCACAGGGAATTACGATCTGGTGATCGAAGTAGTTGTCTCCGGCAACGATGAGTTACTGACGTTCTTAGTGGATACTTTGCGCGATATTGATGGAATCAGCAACACGGGTACCTCCATTGTATTAAAAGTGGCCAAGCAGGACTTGGCCTGGGAAATTTAATCAACACAGCAATTCACCCCGGTTTTCCGGGCGGTATTGGAGCGCCTCGGCCATGTGTTTTTCGGTCAGCAGGCGCGATTTTTCCAATACCGCAATTGTTTTTGCCACTTTGAGCGTGTTTTCGAAGGCGCGCACCGATAGATTGAGCTTCCTTTGCGCCAAATACAAAAAATCGAGAGCCTCCGCGCTTACTGCGGGCACTTGGCCGTTATCCACGGGCGGGCGCCCGCTGTGTACTTTTGCGGCCGGGGCAGGCCAAGGGGCGGCGGGCCGGCGCAGCTCCTCATCGGAAAGGGGGCTTAAAGTGCAGAGCAGATCAAAGCGATCAATCAAAGGCCCGGTAAGTTTACGCCTGTAGCGGTTAAGATCTCTGCCGCTGCAGCTGCACAGGCGCAGCGAGCTGCCGAAATAACCGCAGGGGCAGGGATTTGCGGTGGCAATAAGCCAAAAATCAGCGGGATAGGTTAACACATGTTCAGCCCGGGAGAGTTGGACTTTTTTGTTGTCCAAAGGCTCGCGCAGCCCCTGCAGTGCGGCTTGGTTAAACTCGGGGAATTCATCCAATAATAAGATGCCGCCATGTGCTAAAGTTATTTCCCCGGGCAGGCCTCGGCGCCCACCGATCAGCCCCGCCTGGGAAATGCTGTGATGGGGGGCCCTCAACGGCCTTGCCGCGATTGCGCCGCACTGTTCCTTGAGCAGGCCTGCCGCTTCATAGATTTTATTGAGAACGATTACCTCGTTTCTGTGCAGTGGAGGCAGAAGCGCTAGGGCGCTTGTGGCCAAAAGTGTTTTGCCCACCCCGGGAGGGCCGAGCAGCATAATGTGGTGGCCTCCGGCCGCTGCAATCTCAAGGGCGCGCTTTGCTGAGGCTTGGCCTTTAATCGCTTTGGCCGCGCTGGGTGCCGGCGGGGTAACCATCTCTACCGTGCCAATGCCGCTTGTGCCGTTCTTTGAGTTTAAGTTGCGCAGCAGGGAGGGCAGCGATTCTGCTAATACAAAATAGCTGCCTCCACCTAAAAGAGCGGCCTCGCGCCGGTTTGCTTCGGGTATGACCAGGCGAAATCCCAGCTTTTGCGCGAGTTCGGCCAGGCTCAAAATCCCACTGACCCGTTTGATGCGCCCGCTCAGGGAAAGTTCGCCAACCACGATGGCATCTTTTAACTTCTGGCGCTTAATTAGCCCGAGATGGGCTAAAATGCCCAGCGCGATGGGCAGGTCTAAAAGCGCTCCATCTTTACGGTAATGGGCCGGCGCCAGATTGACGATGACTTTCTGGGCCGGAAATTTAAAGCCGCTGTTGCGTAGGGCTGAACGGACTCGTTCTCGGCTTTCGCGCACGGTGGCGCTGGGTAGGCCCACAATTTCAAAACCGGGTAAGCCCGGGCGCACATCCACTTCCACATCGATTAAAAATGCTTCAATGCCCGCCAAAACTCCGCTGTTGACTAAAATCATCCTAAACCCCCTTGACATTGATATCTGAATATTGGTATATTTGACACAGTTGGGAAAAGTCCTGCCTGACATAGTACGTTCCCTTCCACGGCATGCTACTACAGAGGAAATAACGAGGGGGATTGAACTTGCAATTTGAAATAGGCACGACACGCATTTTCCACTGTCCCTTCTGTGAAGTGGATACGCCGCATACCGTAAAGGCCAGGCGGGGAGTGATGTACGGAATCGTTTGCACCAACTGCAGCTGCGGTTCTATGGTTTGCGATCTGGATCTGCGCATTTACCAACTGAAATGGGAAGAAGAGCTACAGACAATCTTAGATAGCCTGGTAGAACACTCTTTTGAAGATGATGACTGAGAGGGTGTGGAATGAACTGGAATGATAGGCAATATTTAATCGCTTTCAATATGGTTCCCGGTATCGGCGGAATCAGGCTTAGGGCGCTGTGGCGCCATTTCGGCTCACTTAAGGGGGCCTGGGAGGCCGCGCCTCATTTGCTGCGCCGGATAGCGGGCATCGGCCCAAAAACCGCCCGGGCGGTAGAAAAAGCCAGGCACGAAGTGTGCCCAGAAACGGAAGAGGCTTGGGCTCGCAGTTTGGGGGCCGAGATCATAACCATTGTGGAGGGAGGCTACCCCGGCCGATTAAAGCGTTTAGCGGTGCCGCCTCCGGTCCTGTACGTGTTGGGCACCCTGCCCAAAGAGCCCGCTGTGGCGATCGTTGGGACCAGAAGGCCGTCTAGAAGCGGAATTGCCCAAGCGCGCCTCTTTAGCGGTGCGGCTGTCGCCACGGGCCGTACCGTTGTCAGCGGCCTAGCTCGGGGAATCGACTATTTTGCCCACCGGGAAGCGGTGCAAAGGGGGGGCAAAACGGTCGCGGTACTGGGCTCGAACCTAGCTGACCTTTACCCGGCGGAACATAGGGGGCTTGTAAACAAAATCGCCGCACGGGGGGCGGTGATCAGCGAATTTTCCAGCCGCTGTTCCACCCTGCCCGGCAATTTTCCCCGCAGAAATAGAATTATCGCGGGCTTAGCGCAGGGCGTTTTGGTAGTGCAGGCCGGGGCAAAATCGGGTACGATCAGTACCGCAGATTGGGCGCTTGAATTGGGGCTCGATGTCTGGGCCATCCCCGGCGAGATCAGCGATCCGCTGCGGGAGGGCTGCCATAATTTGATTAAGCAGGGGGCGTACTTAGTAACATCTCCCGCAGATTTATGGGGCGAAAAACCCACCGCAGCGGGGGAAGACCTAAGTGTGGCCGCAATGTTCGCCGCGGGCCGCGGCGCTAACGAAATCGCCGCCGCTCTAGATCTGCCCATCGCCGAAGTTTTGGCCCAAATCACCCGTTTGGAAATTGGCGGGAGCTGAGAAAGGGTAGGGCCCAGAGATCGCCTCCTTGCATAATATTGCCAAAACATCTATAATAATGATGATTTATAGTGCTCGGAGGTGCTAGTTTGTCAACGTTGATTATTGTGGAGTCGCCGGCCAAGGCGCGCACCATTAAATCTTTTTTGGGTAAAAACTATGATGTGAAGGCTTCCCTAGGCCATGTGCGGGATTTACCCCGCAGTCGATTCGGCGTGGATGTGGAGAATGATTTCACACCGCGCTACATTACAATCCGCGGCAAGGGTCCCGTTTTGCAGGAGCTGCGCACCGCGGCCAAAAAAGCAGACAGGGTCCTACTTGCCACTGACCCTGATCGGGAAGGGGAAGCAATCGCTTGGCACTTGGCTCACGCCCTGAAGATTGATGAAAACGACTGCCGGATCGACTTTCGCGAAATAACGAAAACGGCCGTGCGGGAGTCCATCAAGCGGCCCAGGCCCATTGCGCAGCGCTACGTCGATGCGCAGCAGGCGCGCCGTGTCTTAGACCGGATCGTAGGCTACAAGCTGTCCCCATTGCTGTGGGCCAAAGTAAAACCCGGCTTAAGCGCGGGCAGGGTCCAGTCCGTTGCGGTAAAGCTCATCGTAGAACGAGAACGGGCGATAGAGGCCTTTGTGCCTGAAGAGTACTGGAGTGTCACCGCTTTACTGGCTACCGAGAAACGGGAACAGTTTGAAGCAAAACTCCATCACAAAAAGGGCAAAAAAATTGAGCTTTCGAATGAAGCGGCCGCTCAGCAGGTGCAAGCGGACGTGTCCGAAGCGGAGTGGGTTGTTGCCGAGATTACCAAACGGGAACGGCGGCGTAATCCCGCACCGCCCTTTACCACCAGTACGCTGCAGCAGGAAGCGGCCAGAAAACTGCGCTTTTCCGCCAAAAAAACGATGCGCCTAGCCCAGCAGCTTTACGAAGGACTGCCTCTGGGCAAGGAAGGCACTCTGGGGCTCATAACCTATATGCGTACAGATGCCACCAGGGTGTCCAATGAAGCGGTAGCTGAGGTGCGGGGGTTGATCAAAGAGCAGATGGGCCCCGAATACATCACTCCCAAACCGCGCCATTATGCGGCAAAGAAGGGTGCCCAGGAGGCTCATGAGGCAGTTCGGCCCACTTCGTCCGTACGGCGCCCCGAAGATATTAAGTCGTTTCTAAAGCGGGATCAATACCGGCTCTATGAGTTAATTTGGAATCGTTTTGTGGCCAGCCAAATGAGTTCTGCAATCTTTGATGCAACTCGCGTTGACATTAAAGTAGCCGACTACACATTTAGGGCCACCGGCTCCCAGCTGAAATTCGCGGGCTTTCTGCGGCTGTATCAAGAAGGCAGCGATGCTGACGGGGCACAGGAGGAATTGGAGGATCGTTTGCTGCCCGCACTCCAAGTGGGCGAAATTTTAGACTTAGCCAACCTCAATTTGCAGCAGCATTTCACCCAGGCTCCGCCCCGTTATACGGAGGCGATGCTGGTGCGAACTTTGGAAGAAGAGGGGATCGGACGGCCCAGCACTTACGCGCCCATCATTGAAACCATTGTGGGTCGTGGTTACGTTTACAGCGAAGAACGGCGTTTCCGGCCCACTGAGTTGGGGGCGATAGTCGTTGATCTGCTGGCAGAAAATTTCTCTAGGCTATTGGATGTGGGATTTACGGCCGATCTAGAAACACAGCTGGATCTGATCGAGGCGGGGGATCTTATCTGGCAGCAGGTTGTGGGTGATTTCTATCAACCCTTCGCTTCAAGCCTGGAAGAAGCGCACGCCAATCTGGAAAAAATAGAAATCAAAGATGAAGAAAGCGATGTTATTTGTGAAAAATGTGGGCGCAACATGGTTTACAAAATGGGCCGGTTCGGTCGATTTTTGGCGTGCCCGGGCTATCCCGAGTGCAAAAACACTAAACCCATTTTGGATGAAATAGGTGTGGAATGCGCGATCTGCAAACGCGACGGGCGCCCGGATGGGCAGCTTGTGCGCAGGCGTACTCGTAAAGGCCGGTATTTTTACGGCTGCAGCAACTATCCCGAATGTACTTACAGCACCTGGCAGGAGCCCGTTGCTGAGCTCTGCAGTGCGTGCGGTGAACATTTGGCCATTCGCCGCAAGGGCAGCGTTCCGGTCTGTGTCAATAAGGAATGTCCCGGCAGGAGGTGACGGCTGTGCAAACCATAACCGTGATTGGGGCCGGTTTAGCCGGCAGCGAAGCCGCTTGGCAGATTGCTAAGCGCGGCATTGCGGTCAAACTTTATGAGATGAGGCCTGATACCAAGACCCCTGCCCATGAAACGGGCCACTTTGCCGAACTGGTCTGCTCCAACTCGCTAGGTTCCCAGTTGGAATCAACCGCGGGTGGGCTGCTGAAGGCCGAATTGGAACGTTTTGGCTCGCTTGTGCTGGAGGTGGCGCGCCGCAGCAGTGTGCCCGCGGGGGGCGCATTGGCGGTCGATCGCCATCTTTTTGCCTCTTCCATTACCAAACGGCTGGAAAACGAACCCTTGATCGAGGTGGTGCGCGCCGAATGTCGGACAATACCTAGCGGCATCGTCGTCATTGCCACCGGGCCCTTATCCAGCGCCGCCATTACGGCTGAACTGCAGGCTTTGACCCAAAGGGACAACCTTTTCTTTTATGACGCTGCCGCACCCATAGTGGTGGGTGAAAGCGTTGACTACGCGCGCGGTTTTTGGGCCGCCCGCTACGGGAGAGGCAGTGCCGATTATTTTAACTGCCCCCTTAGCAGAGAAGAATACCTTAAGTTTTGGCAGGCTTTAATCACTGCGGAAGAAGCCCCCCTCCACGGACACGAAGAGGGCATTACCGTTTTTGAGGGCTGTGTGCCGCTGGAGGTTTTAGCCAGGCGGGGTGAAGATGCCCTGCGCTACGGACCCTTTCGCCCGGTGGGCCTAGAAGATCCGCAAAGCAAAGACCCGCCGGCTCAGCGGCCGTATGCCGTATTACAGCTGCGCCGGGAAAATACAGAGGCTACTCTTTTTAATTTGGTGGGCTGCCAGACGCGCTTGAAGTGGGCGGAACAGAAACGGGTGTTTCAGCTTATTCCCGCCCTGCGCAGCTGCGAATTTGTGCGCTACGGCGTAATGCACCGCAATACTTTTATTAATTCGCCCCGGGTGCTTAATTGCGGTTTCCAATTTAGAGAATACCCTGATTTGTTTCTGGCGGGGCAGATCACCGGAGTGGAAGGTTATGTGGAAAGTACCGCATCCGGGCTATTGGCCGGTTTGAATGCGGCCCGTCGCGTCCAAGGGGAAGAACCTCTCTTTTTACCGCCCGAAACAATACTGGGCAGCCTGGCTAACTATATTGCCGGCGCAGATCCACAGCATTTTCAGCCTATGAACGCCAATTTCGGCATACTGCCGCCTTTAGATGAAAAGGTGAGGGGCAAAAAAGAACGGCGCCTGGCCTATGCGCGCCGGGCACTTGGGGCTTTGGATAAATTTCTGCCATCCCTTTAAGGAGGGATTTATGTGCCTGAGTTGACTAATTACTTAAGCTATCTTCGCATTCAGCGTAATTTGGCTCCGAACACAATCAATTCTTATGAAAACGACTTAACCAGGTTTTTGTCATTCTGTTTTGAACAGCTGGAAATTCTCGGCCGGCCCCGCCTACTGGGGGAGATTGATCGCTACTTAGTCCGAGACTATCTCGCCTACCTGACTAGGGAAGGTTATGCCCGCTCCAGCCTGGCCCGCAATCTGGCCAGCATTCGCGGCTTCAGCCGCCATTTGTTTGAGCAGGGCCTGATCGGGCAGGATTTTGCCCTAAATGTTCAGACGCCCAAACAACATAAATCGATCCCTGAGGTTTTGAATATGGATGAAATGTACCGGTTTTTGACGGAACATATCCCGGGCAAATCCCCGGACTTGCAGGCGCGCAACCAAGCGATTTTCGAAGTGCTCTATGCCACCGGGATCCGCTTGGCGGAATTGATCGGCCTGGATCTGGATGATTTCGACCGTGATCACGAATATCTGAGCGTTGTGGGCAAAGGCAGCAAAGAACGCATCGTTCCTTTGGGCCAATATGCCCGGGAGAGCGTTGAAAGCTACTGCCGGTCACATCGTCCCCATTTAGCCGGCCCGGAAGAAAGGGCCCTTTTTGTTAACGCCCAGGGCGGGCGCCTCTCGGCAAGGGGCGTGCAGTACATCCTAAAATGCTACTGCCGCCATCTGCAGATCCATAAACACATTTCACCACATACGTTTCGCCATACATTCGCCACCCACCTTTTGGATCAGGGGGCTGATCTCCGTTCCATCCAGGAACTCTTGGGCCATGCCAGCCTATCCACGACCCAAATTTATACTAAGGTTAGCGCGGCCCACCTAAAATCAGTTTATAACCGGGCCCACCCGCGGGCTTAAAGGAGGCGGTTGCGTGCCGATTCGAGCGACCACGATTATTGCGGTGCGAAAAGGAAAAGAGGTGGCTTTGGCCGGTGACGGCCAGGTCACTTTAGGTGAAAAAACGGTGATAAAACATGGTGCCACCAAGGTGAGAACATTATCTGACGGGAAGATCCTGGCGGGTTTTGCCGGCTCGGTGGCGGATGCCATAACTTTATTCGAAAAATTCGAACAAAAGTTAAAAGACCATTCCAATCAACTGACACGGGCAGCAGTTGAACTGGGCAAAGAATGGCGTTCAGATCGTTACTTGCGCAAGTTAGAGGCCTTGCTGCTCATCGCCGATGCCAAAACCACATTGGTCGTTTCTGGTTCAGGTGACATTATTGAACCGGACGAGGGTGTTGTTGCTGTCGGTTCAGGCGGCGCCTATGCCATGGCCGCGGGCCTGGCGTTGCTTAGGCACGCGCCGTTAAGTGCCGCGGAAATTGCCCGGGAAGCACTGCAGATCACGGCGGGCATCTGTATTTACACCAACGAGCACATTACCGTTTTGACTTTGGCAGATAATTGAGGGGGCGGTACCGTGGAATTGACACCATCGGAAATAGTGGCTGAATTGGATAAACATATTATCGGGCAGGATGAAGCCAAACGGGCGGTGGCCATCGCCCTGCGCAATCGTTTCAGGCGCAGACAGCTGCCCGCGGAAATGCGGGAAGAGATTCTTCCCAAGAATATTTTGATGATCGGCCCCACCGGGGTCGGCAAAACAGAAATCGCCCGGCGCTTAGCCCGCCTGGCCAATGCCCCTTTTGTCAAAGTTGAGGCAACCAAATTTACTGAAGTGGGCTATGTGGGGCGTGATGTGGACTCGATTATCCGCGAACTCGTTGATGCTGCTTTACGCATGGTCCAAGCCGAAAAGATGGAGGCGGTGGAAGAAAGGGCGGAAAAACTGGCGGAAAAACGGCTTGTGGAATTATTGGTGCCTACGCCCAATAGGGCGCCCGGCCTCAACCCCATGGAGCTGTTTTGGGGCATGGGCCGCCAACAGCAAACCCCACCCGCAGAGGCGGGGACTAAGGAAGAGATTGCCCAACGCCGCAGGCAAGCGGAAAAATTGCTGGCCTTAGGTGAATTGGAGGAACAGATGGTGGAGGTGGAGGTGGAAAAATCTCAACCTTCGCTGTTAGATATGATGTCCGGCGCAGGGGGCATGGATGATTTGGGCATCAACCTCAAAGATGTGTTGGGCGATCTAATGCCGCGCCGCACGGAAAAACGCAAAATGACGGTGCGCCAAGCCCGTGAGGTCTTGATCCAAGACGAAGCTACCAAGCTTTTGGACATGGAAGCAATCAAAGCGGAAGCGGTTGCGCTGGCGGAAGAAGCCGGGATTGTGTTCATCGATGAGATTGACAAAATTGCGGGAGCGGAGCGCAGCGGCCCGGATGTGTCGCGAGAAGGGGTGCAGCGGGATATTCTGCCCATCATCGAAGGTTCAACCGTATTTACCAAGGCGGGCCCGGTCCGCACCGATTTTATCCTCTTTATAGCCGCCGGTGCCTTTCACGTTTCAAAGCCGGCGGATTTAATCCCCGAGCTGCAGGGGCGGTTTCCCATCCGCGTCAATTTGGCCAGCCTCACGGCCGAGGAATTCGGCCGCATTCTGACTGAACCGCAAAATTCCTTGACACTGCAGTATACGGCGCTTTTGGCTACCGAAGACGTTGAGCTGGAGTTTACGCAAGCGGGTATTTTGGCCATTGCCAAGATTGCTGAAAATGTAAATAGGGCGACTGAAAACATTGGGGCCAGAAGGCTGCATACCGTCTTAGAACGCCTTTTGGAAGAGGTGAGCTTCAGCGGCAGGGCGGCGGGGCCCAAAATCGTCATCGATGGGGACTATGTGCAGGAAAAGCTCGGCGAAATCTCCCAAGATCAGGATCTCAGCCGTTATATCCTTTGATTTCGAACCTTTTCGACAACTTTCGGCACTTAATAATAGCAAACTTCAATGATCCTGCGCGAAAGGGGGCAAAGTCGCCCCCTTTCTCTTGTTGATTGAGTTTATGTGCAGGACTTTAGCGTTTTTTGGCGAATTAGGTCGAAGACAAATATTGGTAGAACAGTAATTTTATAGCAGGGGGCGGGATTATGTTTAAAACGGTTAACAAACTCAGTTTGGGTTTGGACAAGGCCAGCCTGCGCCATGAAGTGCTCAGCGACAATTTGGCCAATGTGAACACGCCCGGGTTTAAGCGCTCCGATGTTCAATCCCACAGCTTGTTCGCTCAGCAATTGGGCCAAATGCGCACCACGCAGCTGAGGCGCACCAACGCCGGGCACCTTACGGCCGCTTCGCGGAGGGCCGCTAAACCGTTCTCGGTTGTCACGGACCACACGAGCTCGATGCGCAACGATGGCAGCAATGTAGACATGGAGCGCGAGCGGGTGTACCTTTTGGAAAATCAGCTGTATTATGATTCGTTGATCGATGCGGTGAGCCGCAAACTAAGCCAGATTCGTTCAGTAATCGGGGAAGGGAGAAGGTAAAGAATGAGCGTATTTAGGAGTTTTCGCATTGCCGCCTCCGGGCTGACCGCGGAACGGTTGCGCATGGATACGATCGCCAACAACCTTGCTAACGCCAATACGACCCGTACCGAGGATGGCGGCCCATATCGGCGCCAAGTACCGGTGTTTGCGCCCCTGCTTGAGCGAAGCATGCATGCGCAGGCGGTACAAGGGCCGTTTCAGCGCTCCTTTGCGGGCCGGGGGGTCCAGGTTGTGGGGGTAATGAGTGATTCGACTCCGCCCCGTCTAGTGTACGATCCACAGCACCCCGATGCCAATGCGGATGGTTACGTGGAAATGCCTAACGTACACGTTGTCAAAGAAATGGTTGATCTAATTACCGCTACTAGGGCCTACGAGGCAAATATCACCGCGATCAATTCTGCCAAGTCCATGGCACAGCGGGCGTTGGAAATTGGCCGCTAGTTTTATGCGGTTGAAAGGAGAATTCCTGTGAAGATCCAGATCGATCCTTCATTCGCCGGTATATCTTTGGGCAGGGGCCAATCCGCACAGCCCAAAAAGAGTTTTCGGGCCCATCTTACAGAAGCGATGCAGGAAGTAAACACTCTGCAAAAAGAAGGGGATATAGCGTTTGAACGCTTATTGGCAGGGGATATAGAATTTCATGATGCCATGATCGCCGCGGAAAAGGCGAACCTGGCCCTGCAATTGACGATGGCCATTCGCACAAAATTATTAGATGCCTATCAGGAAATAATGCGGATGCAAGTGTGACTAGGTGGGTGAAACCATGAAAAATATTCTAGAGTCAATCAAGGAGACCTGGGGGAAATTATCACGTCCTATGCAAATTGGGATGGGGATTTTTGTCCTAGGTGTTTTTATATCACTGGTTCTTCTGGCATTATTTTCCCGCACAGAATACCGGGTTCTTTTCGCGGGCCTCAGCGGTGATGATGCGGGCGCGGTAGTGAGTGCACTGCAAGAAAGGGGTGTCCAATACAAGCTGGCCGAAAACGGGACAACCGTCCTGGTGCCCCAAAATCAGGTTGATGAAATGAGGATTTCTTTAGCGACGGCGGGCATGCCCACAGGAGGTGTTGTGGGCTTTGAGATTTTTAACGCAACTCGCCTGGGTGAAACGGAAGCAGATCGCCAGCTGCGTTTTCAATGGGCCTTGCAGGGCGAATTAACCCGCACGATCAGGCAAATCAACGAAATCGCCGATGCCCGCGTACATATTGTACTGCCCAAGCGATCTTTATTTATCACTGAAACCCAGGCCGCCACAGCGGCCGTCTCCTTGCAGCTGAAGCCCGGGGCCCAGCTGAGCAAGGGCCAAGTGAAAGCAATTGCCTATTTAGTCTCCACAAGCGTGGAAGGGCTTTCGCCCGAGAACGTGACTATTGTTGATACCCGGGGCACTGTGTTAACCGCTCCCGCCCTAAATGGGGTAGGTGGGGTCTTAGCGGAACGTTTTGAAATGCAGTGGCTGTACGAGCAGCAGCTAGAAAGCAGTATAGTGGCCATGCTGGAGAGAATTTACGGTTTTGGCAATGTGGTAGCCCGGGTTAATGCTAATCTCAATTTCTCGCGCCTGGAGGAATACAGCGAAGTCTATCATCCGGCTAACAGAGGCGAAGGCCTCACACGCAGTGTGCAGAGTTATGAAGAAAGCTATAGAAGCACTACCGGCGGCCAAGCGGGAGTGCCGGGTGTTGATGCCAATATTCCCGGCTATGTCTTCCCCGAACAGGGTGAGGGGCTGACCGAGTGGGATCGCACCGAGGGTACCACCAACTATGAACTGAACAAGACAGAAACCCATGCTGTAATTCCGCCGGGTGAGGTAAATAATCTAAGTGTCTCGGTATGGATTAATGGCGAGCTTGATCCCAATCAAATCGCGTCCATAGAAGAATCGGTCAGGTTGGCCACCGGCTTAAAGGCGGATCGGGGCGACAATATTTACGTTGCCAGCGTACCTTTTGAAGACACGCCGTTTTTGACTGACGTAATGCCGCCGGAAATAAAGCCTGTCCTTCCCGTCCACTGGATCGTGCTGGCGGCAGTTGTTCTGCTTGCACTCTTGGCCCTGGTTGTTTTGCGCAGGCGCTACCCGATCAGGCCGGAGGAAGTTCCGGTTGCGGCCGGCTTGGATGTGGTGGTTGATGATGATTATGAGCTAAAATCGCAAGAACTGAGCCCGGAAGAACTTGAACGTTTGGGTATGCGCAAGGCAATCCAAAAAATGGCTGAAGAGAAGCCGGAAGAAGTGGCTTTACTCATGAAAACATGGCTTACAGAGGATTAGGGGTGAAAACGTGAGAGCCCAAAGGATGAGTGGGAAACAAAAAGCGGCTGTTCTGCTGGTCAGCCTGGGGCCCGAGCTTTCTGCCTCGGTCTTTCAGCATTTTAACGAAGAGGACATTGAAGATCTTACCTTGGAAATAGCCGGTTTGCGACGCATTGAGCCCGAGGTAAGGGATGAAGTGCTCGGAGAGTTCCACGAACTAATGATGGCCCGCGCCTATTTAGAGCAGGGCGGCATCGAGTACGCGCGCGAACTCTTGGAAAAGGCTTTGGGCAAGGCCAAAGCACAGGACATTATTAACCGCCTGACCGCTTCGTTGCAAGTGCGGCCCTTTGATTTTGCCCGCAAAACCGATCCGAGCCAACTCCTGAACTTTATCCAGAACGAACACCCCCAGACGATCGCCTTAATTTTAGCCTACCTGCAGCCGGAGCAGGCCGGGTTGATCTTATCATCATTAGGCCCCGAACTGCAGATTGATGTGGCCAAGAGGTTAGCTACGCTTGATCGCACAACACCGGAAGTGCTGCAAGAAATCGAAGGCACTTTAGAGGATAGGCTGGCTGCCTTTGTAGTTGATGATTATACTGCTGCCGGAGGCATCGACGCTGCGGTGGATGTGTTAAACATGGTTGATCGGGCCACAGAAAAAACGATCATCGATTCCTTGGAAGAAGAAGAACCCGAATTGGCCGAGGAAATCCGCAAGCGCATGTTCGTCTTTGAGGATATTATCACGCTAGACGACCGTGCCATCCAAAAGATTTTGCGCGAGATCGATTCGAAGGATCTGGCCTTAGCCTTGAAAACGGCCAGCGAAGATGTGGCATCCCGGATTTATCGGAATATGTCCAAACGGGCCTCGGAAATGTTGAAGGAGGATATTGACTATCTTGGCCCGGTGCGCCTGCGGGATGTAGAGGAAACGCAGCAAAGAATTGTGGCCATCATTCGCCGCCTCGAGGATACCGGCGAGATTATTATTGCCAGGGGAGGGGAGGATGAAGTGATTGTCTAAAATCATCAAAGCAGCCGACTTGAAAATTCTAATCCCCAACGAAGAACAGACGCTGATCCCCGCCGCCGAGCAGGCACGATCACAGGGCCAGGCAGAAGCGGGCACCATCTTGGAGGGCTCTAACCTGCTGCAGGATGCTCAGCGCAAAGCGGAATCTCTCACAGCCCGGGCGAAACAAAAGGCGGAGGCGCTTATGGCCGCTGCGGAAGCGGAGGCAGAGGCGCTTCATTTGCGCGCCGAAAAGGAAGGATTCGAACAAGGGCGGCAGGAGGGCCTTCGGGCCGGTAAAGAAGAAGCACTGCGGGAGGGTGCGGCGCTAATTACAGTTTTGGAACAGGCTGTGCAGGAAGGGGCGCGAGCGAGAGCGGGCTCCTTGGCAGCTCTGGAGGATGATGTTTTAAAGTTAAGCCTGCTGCTTGCCGATAAAATAGTGAGGAAAACAGTACAAGACGATCTGTCTTGGTTGGAGCCGATTATCAAAGAGGCCCTTTCCGCCTTGGGCGCGGTTCGGGAGATTATCATCCGGCTCAATCCTGTGGATTATGCAATAGTCAGCGCCAAAGTGGACGAATTCAGCGGGCTCACAAGGGCCCAACTGCAGTTTGAAAGTGATGCCACGGTCAATCCGGGCGGCTGTGTCCTTGAATCAGAAAACGGGATGATAGATGCCCGTTTGGAGAAACGCCTGGGGAAATTGGGGAAACACCTAATGGAAGTGCTGTATGATGAGGGATCTTAAATCACTATCGCCCCGCGTTAAACATTATGCACGCTATTTGAACGGATTGGATGACACAATCCACAGCGGCAGAGTCGTGCAGATTGTGGGCTTAACCATCGAATCGATCGGCCCAACCACTAATATTGGCGACATCTGCCTGATTAAACCCCGCAGCGGGCCGGAAATCCCGGCCGAAGTTGTAGGATTCCGCGATCAGCGTGTGCTTTTGATGCCTTTGGCGGATTTGGCAGGTGTGGGCCCGGGCAGTTTGGTCACGGCCACCGGTTCACCCCTGGTGATCCCGGTGGGCGATAAGCTTTTAGGGCGCATTCTCGACGGTTTAGGCCAGCCCATGGACGAGCAGGGGTATATTCCCGCCGCACGCCATCAATCGGTGCTGGGCAGTGTGCCCAAGCCCTTGGAAAGGCAGCGCATCAACCGCCCCCTGTCTGTAGGGGTGCGGGCTATAGATGGGCTGTTATCAGTCGGGCGCGGGCAGCGTATAGGCGTATTTGCCGGCAGTGGAGTGGGCAAAAGCACTCTGCTGGGCATGATGGCCCGCAACACGGAAGCGGACGTGAATGTAATCGCACTGGTGGGCGAACGGGGCCGTGAGGTCAGGGAGTTTCTCGAAAGGGATTTGGGGCCGGAAGGGCTGCAGAGATCGGTCGTGGTAGTGGCCACCTCGGATCAACCGGCTTTAGTTCGGATTAAAGCGGCGATGGTAGCTACGACTATTGCAGAGTTTTTCCGGGACCAAGGCCTGGATGTCCTGTTTGTGATGGACTCAGTAACCCGGCTGGCCATTGCCCAAAGGGAAGTGGGCTTGGCCATTGGCGAGCCGCCCGCAACCCGAGGCTACACCCCTTCTGTGTTCGCCATGCTCCCCCGCCTGCTGGAAAGAACCGGCCCGGGAGCCAAAGGGACGATAACCGGCTTTTACACCGTCTTGGTTGAAGGCGATGATATGAATGAACCCATAACCGATACGGTGCGGGGCACCCTCGATGGGCATATTGTCTTGGATAGATCGCTGGCCGAAAAGAACCATTATCCCGCCATCGATGTTCTGGCCAGTGTAAGCAGGCTGATGATAGAGGTGACGGAGGAAGAACATCGGGATTGCGCGGGGAAACTGAGATTTTCGCTAGCCACCTATCGCGATGCTGAAGATTTAATCAATATCGGAGCCTATCAAAGCGGGTCAAATCCCGATATCGATTCCGCGCTCGAGCTGTATCCCGAAATTACGCGTTTTCTGCAGCAGGGCATTGATGAAACCTCCCGTTGGGGGGACACATTAGCGAGCCTGGCCAGTATTTTCCAATCTAGGGCTTAGGAGTGGGTTCTATGGCAACCTTTAAATTCCGGCTGGAAAGGATCCTAAGGCTGCGGGAAACGATGGAAGAGAGGGCTATGTACACCTGGGGGGAGCGCATGGCCAAACTACACGAGAGCAAGGAGCAATTAGAGGAACTGTTCCACCTGAAAGAAGATGTGAGGAAATTTGGCTATAAACAACACGATCTGCGCCTCAGGCAGGCAATGTATAGTTATCTGGCGGTTTTGGACAAAAAGATCGCGGCCCAAACAGAGTTGGTCAAAGAAAGAGAATTGCTCGCGGAGAAAGCCCGTAATGCTTGGTTCTCTGCCCGTAAAGAGACAAAGAAAGTCACTATTTTGCGTGATAAAGAATATGCCCATTTCGTCAAAGAAAAGCAGAGCAAAGAACAAAAAGAACTAGATGATATGCGCCCGTATGTACAGGAGTAGGGAGGAGAAACGGTGGGTAGGTGGGTTTTAGTCACGATACTGCTAATCGTCGCCTTGATAGTGGCCTTCACCATTCTTGCCGC
Organism: uncultured Clostridiaceae bacterium; assembly: GCA_964626065.1. Classification (GTDB taxonomy): domain Bacteria; phylum Bacillota; class Limnochordia; order Darwinibacteriales; family Darwinibacteriaceae; genus UBA3910. The sequence continues at coordinate 24,094 of CAZVDE010000001.1, forward strand.
CACCGGAGTGATAGATGCAGCCGCATTATTTTGGAAGCTGGGCCTGAAAATCGCATGGCTAAAGCCCCATCTGGAAACATATTCCCGGGGCCAAGACAGCGAAGAATGGATTGCGGTTAAAGAAGAAGAGCTGCGGGCAGAGCTTGGCAGGCTTGGTGCTAGGGAAAATGAATTGGCCGTTCTGGAAAAGGAGCTGCAGCAGCAAATTCAGGCCCTGGAGCGGCGCGAAGCGGATGTGGACAAGCGGGAAGTACAACTGCAATCTCAGCAGGAGCAGAAGCGCAATGTCCAAACGCTGGCAGAATTGTATGGTGAAATGTCCGCGGCTGATGCGGCAAAAATCCTGCAAAAACTTGACCAGCCCCTGCTTCTGGAAGTCCTACTTTCCATGGACATGCAGGATGCAGCCAACATTTTACTCGAACTGCCAACTGATCTGGCGGTAAGCCTGAGCAAAACCTGGGGCAGCGCCGGAAAATAGTTTGGATTACTTATGGAAAGGGGGTGAAAACCATATTCCAATTGTTGATACCGGATACTGTCGCGCCCAGCAGGCAGGCTGCGGAAATCGCACCGGCGGCAAAAAGCGGCAAGGGCGAGGAAGCTAGTTTCACCAGCCTACTAACGCTTTTTCTTAAGGAACGGCCTGTGGCGGTACCGGCGGAAAATGAAGAAGAAAAGAACGGTCAACCCAAATTAGCCGCCACTGTGCACATGGCCGGAGTGTTTACAAATCCGCTGCCTAGCCCGGCTGCGGAAGGAGAGGCGAAAATAGCACCCATTACAGACCGGCAAGCCCCTGCGCTGCACCCTGAGGCGGTGCCTGCTCCGGAATTTGGAGAGGAACAGCCCCAAGCCGGAGAGCGGACTGCAGAATCCCGGGGCGACGAGCAGACACACTCTGAGGTCAGAGCAGTGGGCAGCAGCGGAGAAAAGGGCTTTGCGGTTCGGGCGGCGATTGCCGAACAGGCGCCGTCACAACAGCCCAAACAGCCGTCGGGACCGGAGAAGGAACGCCCGGATCCGGAAGGCGAACGGGCCGTGTGGGCGTCAAATGCGGCACGGCAAACAACCGCAGCAGAAAAGACGACCTCTGTGGAAGTCTTCCCACAGCCCAAAACGCTGCGCACAGAAGTGGGCGGCCCGGCACAGATGGGGAAAGACACTATGCCCAAGCCCGTAACTGAGCTGGGCGACCGGGTAATTCAGCCCATGCCTGAGGTTCAATATTTTCACCAAGAACCGCAGGAAATTGAGGATGGCACCGGTGTTGTCTTGGACGGGCCGGAAATAACGGAGCAGTTTACAAATACAGATCGGCCGGCCGCTGCGGATGCAATCGCCTGGACTGAGCCGGATACCTTGCACCGCTTAGAACCGGTGCTTGGACGGCAGAATCTAGCGGAAAACAAGAAGATTTACAAAGAAGCTGAGCGGGAGGCGAAACCACTGCCTGCTGCAGAGCTGCCGCCAACGGTGGATGTGCCGGAAAGTGAAACGGCCGCGGCCGCAAGCCCGGTGGAGAAAGCTGCCGAACGACCCAAGGCGTTAAAAGGCGAAACCGCCCCGAAAATGCAAGAAAGCGTTGAAAGGGAACAAAAACGGCCGACGCGGCCCGAAAAGCCGGCTGTGGATGGGCCGGCGGAAATGATGCCTAAGCAGGAAAGCGAGTTAACCGCGCCTGCACCAACCGAGATAGGGCGGGAGCAAAGCCCAGGCACAACTTCGCAAGCAGATAAGATTCTTAATCTGCAGGAAGAGCACAATTTACTGCCCAAATTAACGCACCAGATCCGCACTCTCGTTGATGGCGAACGCAGCGAAGTCCGCATCCGGCTAAAACCGGATCATCTGGGAGAAATGCGAATCAAATTGTCCCTTGCGCGGGGAGTGATGGTAGCTGAATTTGCGGTGCAAAGCGAAGTGGTACGGGAAATTATCAGCAGCAGCCTACCTCAGCTGCACACCGCATTGCAGGATCAAGGCACAAATGTAGCTGAAATGACAGTGAACATCGGCTTTGGGCAAGAAAACAGCAGTCACGATTTGCCGCAGAGAGCAAGACAATTTACGCCAAACGGCGGTTTGCGGCGCAGCGCTGTGCTGGAAGGGAAAAAAACGCCCTATACCGGGCAAAACCCCTGGCATCAGATTGACCTAAAGGCCTAAGGAGGTGAACGAATGTATGTAAATTACGTAGGTACTGTAGAACAAATGCGGCAGGCGAGAGAAGATGCACAGCCGCGAGATCCCAATGTTTTGGGGAAAGATGAATTTCTGCAACTGCTGATCACCCAATTGCGCCATCAAGATCCCATCAATCCGGTGGAAGATAAGGAGTTCATCGCCCAACTTGCCCAATTCAGCAGCCTGGAGCAGATGCAGAATTTGAACACGAACCTGCAGGACATGATGATGGCACAGCAAAAACTCACCGCTTTGGGGCAGGCAACCCAGATGATCGGCCGGGAAGTGGAGCTCTTCACTCAAGAAGGGGAAAGCATGTTCAGCAGGGTAACGGGAGTGCAGTTTAGAGCGGGCTGGCCTATGTTGGTGATAGACGGCAAGCTCTACGGTTTCGATGAAGTGGTCAGTATTAGGGAGGGGTAATGGAATGACTCAACATTTTAAAATTCCCAAGGGCTCTCCAATACAACCCGTCCAACCGAGACAGTCTCCCGCAGTTGAACGCCGGCGCAGGGGTGATGTGCCTTTTGCTCAAATTCTTGATAAAAAGCTGGAAGAGAGCAAATTAAAATTTTCCGCCCACGCCACCAGGCGCTTGGAAGCCCGGGGCATTGAATTTTCACTCGGGCAGCTGGAGCTGTTGGAAGCAGCGGTGGAAAAAGCCAGAGCCAAGGGGGGCAGAGAAACGCTAATATTGTTGGATGATGTTGCTCTGGTGGTCAGTGTGGCCAACCGCACCGTGATTACCGCCATTGACGGAGAAAACTTGAAAGAGAATGTATTTACACAGATTGACAGCGCTGTCATTACCTAGCAGGGCCGGACCTTTACGGAGGCCCTCCATCCACTGAACGAACGAAGTGGATTACTGAAGGAGGAATGAAAACATGATGCGTTCGATGTTTGCCGGTGTCTCGGGCCTGAAGGCTCACCAAATCCGCATGGATGTCATCGGCAACAATATTGCGAATGTGAACACCGCAGGCTACAAGTCTTCGCGGGCCACGTTTCAGGAAATGCTGAGCCAAATGATCCGCAGTGCCACAGCCCCCACCGAATTGCGCGGGGGCACTAACCCGCAGCAAGTAGGCTTGGGCACCAGCCTGGGATCGATAGATGTGAAACACACTCAAGGCAACACCCAATCAACCGGATATTTAACCGATTTAGCCATTGAAGGCGATGGGTTCTTTGTCCTGGGTGAAGGCGAAAACCGCCAATACACCAGGGCAGGCATGTTTGGCCTGGATGACGGCACGGAAGGGAACTTCGTGTCTTTAGTCAACGGCCAGCGGGTGCTGGGCTATAGGGCGGATAACATGGGAGAAATAGACCTGCATTCTGCCTTGGAATCGCTGTATATCTCGGCGTCCGACACGATCAGCCCTCGGGCCACTACCAGAATCACCTTTGCGGGGAACTTGGACAACCGTTACAGCCTGGATCAAAGTGTGAGGCGCACGATACAGGTCTTTGATTCCAGAGGCAGGGAACAAACAATCATTGTAGGTTTCCACCAACAGGGCGATAACGAGTGGGGCTGGGATGCAAGCTGGCAGTTGATCAGTACACCCATACCCGCGCATGAGTCTTCATTGGAAGACAACGCCCAATATCTAGTGCATAATCAAAAAATGTATCAAGTTCCCGCGGATTTTGATTTCAAGGCATATCTTGATGACCCCAGTAGTTTTCAGACCGAGGACTTCGAGGTAGTGGCCGCAAGCGATGACGGACGGTTGTGGAAGGACACAAGTGTACACGAAAACCGCTTTGAATTTGAGAAGGGGCTGGAAAATGGGGCAAAAGTGAACGCATCCGGTGCAGAAGGCACTTTGTTTCTCAGCCACGAAGATATAATCGTTAGCAAAGAAGATGCGTACACCATTAAATTCGGCTCGGATGGAAGTTACAGCGGACTTAACATTGAGGAAAGCAACGTAATTTCCTTGGAGCCGGAAAACGCCAATCCACTTTCCATAACGCTGGAATTTACCCAGCTCACCCAGTATGCGGATACGTTTACCGGCAAGTTCCTGAACCAGAATGGGTATGCCAATGGGGCGTTGGAGAGCTACGCCATTGATCAAAACGGTGTTATTGTGGGCAGCTTCTCTAACGGCTTAACCCGCAATTTGGGCCAGATTGCTTTGGCCCGCTTCACCAACCCGGCCGGTTTGATGCGTGGGGGATCCACCATGTTTCTCGAAACGCCCAACTCCGGCACGGCCCAAATCGAAGCCGCGGGCCAACCGGGCTACGGTACTATTTCACCCAGTTCGCTGGAGATGTCCAATGTGGATCTCAGTGAAGAATTTACTGAGATGATCATTACACAGAGGGGGTTTCAGGCCAACTCTAGAATTATTACATCATCAGATGAGATGCTCCAGGAATTGGTCAACTTAAAACGATAACTAGGCGGGGCCGTTAATTCGGCCCCCAGTCCATAACGGAAACGGAGTGCAGGTAAATGGATCTGGCAACACTTTTGGGAATCATCATTGGCAGCGTTTTGCTGGTGGTATCCATTGCCATTGAGGGGGACGTTTCATTATATTGGAGTTTTTCCAGTATTTTGATTGTCTTTGGGGGCACATTTGCGGCAATCATGATCAACTTCTCCATGGGCCAAGTGCTCAGTGTGTTTCCCCTTCTGCGGGTTGCCTTTTCGCAAAAGGCGACTAATAATCTTGGCGTAATCGAAACTTTAGTAGAATTCGCGGAGACCTCTAGGCGGGAGGGCCTTTTGGCCCTGGAAGAAAAGGCAATGGCACTCAATGAACCGTTTTTGGAAAAAGGCATCCAACTGGTCGTGGATGGCACAGATGCGGAGCTGGTACGCAGTATTCTCGAAATTGAACTGGCCTTTTTAGAAGAACGGCACCGCCTAGGCCAGCGTATCTTCGAGCAAATGGGGGCTCTGGCGCCTGCTTTTGGCATGATTGGGACTTTAATCGGGCTCATTGCCATGCTGGGCGATCTTGACGATCCGGACCAGATTGGCATGGGTATGGCAGTAGCCTTGATCACTACGCTCTACGGGGCGGTCGCCGCTAACCTGGTCTTTATTCCGGTCGCGGGTAAACTGCGCCTTAAAAGCGATGAGGAAATCCTCATTAAACAAGTCATGATTGAAGGGATCTTATCTATCCAAGCAGGCGAAAACCCGCGTATCGTGGAGGAAAAACTGAAGTCTTTCCTATCACCGGGTGAAAGGCAGGCATCGGCGGACCGGGCCCCCGGATCGGGTGTCCCGGTTGAGGGAGTGACGCTTGATGTATAAAAAATCGCGGGAGGAACCAAGCGCCGCCGGCGCTTGGTTGACAACATATGCGGATATGGTCACACTTCTTTTGGCCTTTTTCGTGCTGCTGTTTGCCTTTTCCGCCGTTGATGAGGGCCGCTTTAGTGCCATTATTTCGGCCTTTCAAGGTTATTTCGGTATCTTGGATCGAGGTACAATCAGCGTCGATGATCCTGTTGTGCTGCCCTTTGACTCATCGGAATTGGCCCGTCAACAGCTCCAGAGCCTGTATGAAGAGCTGACGCAGCTGATCGAATCTGAGGGTATTGGCGGGATTCGGCTGCAGATGGAAGAGCGGGGCTTAATCATTCGTTTTGCGGAACAGGTCTTTTTTGATTTAGGCGAGGCGGTTTTAAAACCTGAGGCACTGGAAATCCTGACAAGTGTTTCCCAGATTCTTCGGGACTTGCCCAATCCGCTGAGGGTGGAAGGCCATACAGACAATTGGCCCATCCGCACCGCCCGTTTCGCCTCCAACTGGGAACTGAGCGTGCACAGGGCAACAAACGTAGTGCGCTATCTCATTACCGAGGAAAAGTTCGATCCGCAAAAACTGTCTGCAGTAGGGTATGCCGAATACCGCCCCATCCGCCCCAACGATACAGCTGAAAATAGGGCATTGAACAGGCGCGTTGATATAGTGATATTGAATGTAGATTTGTGGGACTACGAGCCCAACTGAGGGGAGGTCACGGAGGATGGCAAAAAAGATTGAAGTTGACGCTAAATTTTTGGTGGCGGGCATCGCCTTTTTGATCATTGCTGTGGTTGGCAGCTCTTTTGTGACATTTTTAATGTTTCGCAGCAATACCAAAGAAGCGGCGGCCGGCCCCGAGTCGAGCAAGGAAGTTACGGAAATGGGCCCCGTTTTCGATGTGGGCGAGTTTTTGCTCAACTTAAGCACAACAGGCAATCAACCTCGGTTTATTCGCACTGAAATCGTGCTGGAGGCCAGTGACAAGAAAGTGATCACAGAATTGGAAAAACGCAAACCGCAGGTGCGCGATTATATTATTTCTTTGATCCGCTCCCGCACTTTTGAGCAGCTGCGCGATGCGGCGGGAATGGAACTTTTGCGGCTGGAAATGATGCGCGACGTCAACTCGCTGATCCGCAAAGGCGAAGTTACCAATGTGTACTTTGTTGATCTGATCATTCAGTGAAAGGAGAAGCCATGAGAGGTTCTATCTTATCACAAGATGAAATTGAAGCCCTATTGCACAACGATCGATCCGCGACATTCCAAGAAGGCCTATTTGAGCTTTTGACCAAGGCCGCGCAGGGTATAGTTGGCCGACTGGGCAAATTATTAGCAGCAGAAGTGAGAATGGAAGGCCCGTACATAGAACGTCAGGCGGATAGCCTCAGCCAAAGCATCACAGATGAAAGCTACGTCTTGGCAGCTGATCTGGGCCCCAATGAGCTGTTTATGTTCATGTCCGCCGCTGACAGCGAAATTTTGGCGGCCCACATGGGGACTTCTTGTGAAAACGGCGTCTCCGCGGTGGGCAGGGCCTGGGCAGTTGAACTTGCCGCGCAGAGCACACTACCGTACAGCCTGTTTAAAGCCCAACAGATCGGAAAGGATTTTTTGGCGGCGCTGCCTGTGGAAGAAGACAGTTTTTTGGTTAGGCACCTGCTGCAGTTGGGCGCGGAAAGCCTTGAGTTTTGTTTGCTGATCCCGGGCAGCCGGGCCGCGGCACTTGTAACTGCTTATAAACATAAACCAACGGCGGCTGCGGCAGCAGTGGGCAGGCGTTTTTTACAGGGACAGGCATCGCCTGTCAGTGAGGCGGCCTTTATGCCGCTCGATTCGGCCGGCCGCGCCGGGGGAGAGCACGGCATCAATCTTTTAGAGGATATAACTTTGACCGTCACGGTGGAGCTGGGCCGAACCGATCTCACCTTAAATGAGCTGTTGGAGTTAAAACCGCAGTCGATCATCAGCCTACAGCGCCACGCGGGTGATGCGGTGGACGTATATGTCAACGACCGCTTGGCCGCCAAGGCAGAAGTTGTGGTCTTGGAAGAAAACTTCGGTGTCAGGGTCTTGGAGATCATCTCCCAGTCAAAGGCCGGGCGCGACGATGGAAGGTGAGCCGCTTGGACAAATCACTTCTTTGGGGCCTGATTCGTGTCCTTGCAGCGCTGGCAGTTATTGTTCCGGCCGCTTTTTATGCAACGCGCTGGTACGGCAGGCGCCAGGCGCCAAGCAAGCACTTGCGTATCGAGGAGGCCCTCTCTTTAGGCGCCAATAAATCGTTGTATGTAATCGAGTGGGAAAAACGCCGCCTATTGCTTGGTGTGACCAATCAGGCAATTACTCTTTTAGACGAGAAGTCTATTGAGCCGGCGGAGAAAGAGGATGGGGGGGATTAAAAATGGGTTTTTTGCAGATGGCCATACCCCTTCCCAGCCTAGATATTGGCTTGAGGGCGGCGGAAACTCCGGGCGATGTCGCGGTCACGCTGCAGATTCTCCTGCTGTTGACCGTTTTAAGTTTGGCTCCGGCAATCATTATTCTCATGACTTCTTTTACGCGGACCGTGATTGTTCTCTCTTTTATCCGTAACGCTTTGGGGACCAACCAGGTTCCGCCCAATCAAGTCTTGATTGGACTTGCTTTGTTCTTAACCGCTTTTATTATGGCACCTGCCTTCGGTTCAGTCTACAGTGACGCCCTTGTGCCTTATTTAGACGGTGAAATTACAGTGGAGCAGATGTGGGAACTCGGCAGCGCCCCGATCAGGCAGTTTATGCTGCAGCACACGCGGGAGAAAGACTTAGAAATGTTTGTGGCCATGCGCGACGAACAGCGGCCCGCTACCGCAGACGATGTCTCAATCCTGACATTAATTCCCGCTTTCGTCATCTCCGAGCTGAAAACCGCGTTTCAGCTGGGGTTTGTCATTTTTATTCCATTTTTGGTAATTGACATGGTTGTGGCCAGCACTTTGATGGGCATGGGCATGCTGATGCTGCCGCCCGTCATGATCTCCCTTCCTTTTAAGATCCTTTTATTTGTCTTGGTGGACGGCTGGCATTTGGTTGTGCAATCACTTCTGGTTAGTTTTTCTTAAGGATGTGTGTTTATGACTGACCAAGCGGTAATCAGTTTAGCCAGGGAGGCGGTCTTAACGGTACTTTTAGTGGCGGGGCCCGCTCTGGGCATAGGCATGCTGGTGGGCTTGGTGGTCAGCATTTTTCAGGCCACCACCCAAATCCAAGAGCAGACTCTCACCTTCATTCCTAAAATCGTGGCGGTGTTGGTTTCCCTTGTCATTTTTGGCCCCTGGATGATCCGCATCCTGGTGGATTTTGCGGAACGTTTATTAACGAGCATGCCGTCTTTTATAAAGTAGGGAGGGCACTGCAGTGGTCATTTCTCCGGTTGATTTTATTCGCTTCGCTTTGGCCCTGATTCGTTTAGCCACGTTCTTAGTTGTAGTCCCGGTATTGAACATGCGCAATGCCCCTATTTTAATCAAGGTGGGCTTGGCGGCACTGTGTGCCTTGGCAATTATGCCTGAATTGGACGGCGTTTATGATCCGGAAAATCTAGGCGTATTATCCGTTTTAGCGCTCCAGGAGGTTGCAGTAGGCTTACTGCTGGCATTCGTGGTGATCTTAGTGTTCGCTGTCGTAACCTTTGCCGGCCATTTTATTGATACACCCATCGGTTTTGGTATGGCCAGCGTCTTTGACCCGGCCTTAGGGGGGCAGGTACCCGTTTTTTCGCAATTTTATTATGTCTTGGCCGCCCTAATCTTTCTGAGCGTCGATGCCCATCTATGGCTTTTGCAGGCGGTACAGCGTTCTTTTGTCCTAATTCCCTTCGGAGGCGTGATTAGCTTCGAACCCTCCTTCGTGCTTATTTCCGATCTGGTGGGCCAGGTCTTTATCATCGGCATCCAAATCGCCCTGCCGGTTGTGGCCACTATTCTTTTGACAGACATCGGCTTGGGCATTGTTATTCGGGCAGTTCCCCAGATTAATGTTTTTGTGTTGGGCTTTCCCATCAAGATCATGGTGGGCCTGGCAGTTGTGGTCTTCGCCCTGCCCACATTTGTGTACTTAGTCAGCGAACTTTTCGCCGCGGACGGCCTTTTATTTCGCTATTTAGAAGGCCTGCTGGCCCTGGGGGCGAGCTAGATGTCCTTGGCCAGAATTAATTTGCAGTTATTCGCCGGCGAGAAAACAGAACCGGCCACGCCCAGGCGCCGAGAAGAGGCGCGTCGGAAAGGGCAGGTGGCTAAGAGCGCCGAAGTCAGTACCGCCTTGATAGTACTGACCGCGTTTTTGGGTTTAAATATACTTGGCCCCTATCTGGCCGGGCAGCTGAAAGAAACGGTGCATTATTTCTTGGAAAACATGGCGCTTTGGCAGGGTGATGCAGCCGGTTTTAAAGCCCTCTTTTTAACCGCCTTAATCCGGCTGGCCCTGATCGTACTGCCCATTTTACTCATGTTCATGCTGGCGGGGGCGCTCAGCCAGGTACTGCAGGTTGGTTTTTTAGCATCGGGAGAGGCCCTAAAGCCGACCTTCTCCCGGATTAACCCGGTGGAGGGCCTAAAACGTATTTTTTCAAAACGGGCCATCATGGAGTTTTTCAAGTCCGTGCTGAAGGTAGGCCTGATTGGTTATCTTGTTTATACGCAGGTGCGGGCTAATTTGAACTGGCTGCCCGAGTTGGGTATGCTCCGGCTCAGCCAAAGTGCTCTACTTATGAAAGACAGTATTTACAGGCTCGGGTTGAGGGTGGGGCTTTTCCTTTTGGTCATCGCGGCCTTTGACTATTGGTATCAGCGGCGCGAATTTGAAGAGAGCATTAAAATGTCCAAAGACGAGATTCGAGAGGAACTCAAGCAGATGGAAGGCGATCCCCTGATCCGCTCCAGAATCCGCCAGCGCCAGCGCCAGATCGCTTCTCAACGCATGATGCAGGCCGTTCCCACGGCGGATGTCATCGTGACCAACCCGACCCACTTTGCAATCGCCATCCGCTACAGCCCTGAAGAAATGGCGGCACCGCGGGTCGTTGCCAAAGGGCGGGGCCTGATTGCGCAAAAAATCAAGGAAGAAGGATACAAACATCGTATTACTACGGTAGAAGACCCCGAATTGGCCAGGGCTTTGTATCACACCACAGAAGTGGGCCAAGAAATACCGGCGGAATTGTATCCCGCCGTGGCGGAGATTTTAGCCTTTGTCTACCGCCTGCAGCGAAAGACGATCTAATGGGGGTGAACTCTGGTGGCGAGAATGCCAACAACGGTAACGCAAAATATTGCTCGATTCAGTGATTTATACGTAGTACTGGCGGTTGTTTTGATCATTGTGATGATGGTCCTGCCGCTGCCCACTTTCTTGTTGGATATTCTGCTGGCTCTCAATATCAGCCTATCCCTTTTGATTTTGCTGATCACCATGAGCATCCATGAACCGTTGGAAATTGCGGCCTTCCCCTCTTTGCTTTTAATTACAACGCTATTTAGGCTCTCGCTAAATGTTTCGTCCACCAGGCTTATTTTGCTTACCGGAAACCCGGGTCGGATTATTCAAGCCTTCGGCACCTTTGTGGTGGGGGGTAACTATGTGGTGGGCCTGGTTATCTTTCTGATTTTGGTCGTCGTCCAGTTTATGGTGATTACCAAAGGTGCTGAGCGGGTAGCGGAAGTTGCGGCCCGTTTCACACTTGATGCCATGCCCGGCAAGCAGATGAGCATTGATGCCGATTTAAATTCGGGTCTGATCAGTGAATCCGAAGCGCGGCAGCGGCGGGTTCAGATCAGCCGTGAAGCGGATTTTTACGGTGCAATGGACGGCGCCTCCAAATTTGTAAAAGGAGATGCGATTGCGGGCATTATCATCACTATTATCAATATTTTAGGCGGGATAGCGATCGGCATCTTCCAAAAAGGCGATGATTTCGCCGCCGCCCTAAACCGCTACAGCCTGCTTAGTGTGGGAGATGGGCTTGTTTCACAGATTCCTGCCCTGCTTATTTCTACCGCGACCGGCATCATCATTACTCGGGCTGCCTCGGAAAATAATTTGGGGCGAGACCTGACAACCCAACTGTTTTCCCAATACAAAGTGCTGGCCACCGCGGCAGCTGTAATTGTGGTCCTGGGTTTTGTGCCCGGATTGCCCACATTACCGTTTTTAATCATCGGCCTACTTTTAGGCGGTCTTTCTTTTGGCATACTCCGTTCCGAACGGCAGGCAGAAGTGTCTGAAGATATGGCCTTAGAGCAGCAGCAGCTGGAAGAGGCCCGCAAACCGGAAAGCCTTATCTCCCTGCTGCAGGTGGACCAAATTGAATTGGAAATCGGCTACAGCCTGATTCCGTTGGTTGACGAGGCCCAGGGTGGCGACATGCTCGATCGGATCAGCATGATCAGGCGCCAGTGCGCACTCGACCTCGGCCTACTCGTTCCGGTGATTCGCATTCGAGACAACCTGCAGCTTAACCCCGATCAGTACGTAGTGAAGATTAAAGGAATTGTGGTGGGGCGCGGAGAACTTATGGTTAGCCACTATTTGGCAATGGATGCAGGGGGCGTGGGCGAAATCGTTTCTGGCATACCCACCAAGGAACCGGCTTTCGGTTTGGATGCTTTATGGGTAGACGACAGCCAGCGCGAACGCGCAGAATATGCCGGTTACACCGTGGTGGATCCGCCTGCCGTTTTGGCTACCCATTTAACGGAAATCATTAGAGAACACGCCCACGAGCTCCTCGGCCGCCAGGAAGTACAGACGCTTCTGGATGGGGCGCGAGGTGATTACCCCGCGGTAGTTGAAGAACTTGTGCCCGATTTGCTGAGCGTGGGAGAAATTCAGAAGGTGCTGCAGAATCTACTGCGTGAGGGGGTTCCCATCCGCAATTTTGTTACTATTCTAGAAACGCTCGCTGATATGGCCCCCGTCACGCGAGATGCCAGTTATTTAACAGAATATGTCCGGGAGGCCCTGGGGCGGCAGGTGACCCAAATGTATGTGGAGCAGGGTGAGCTGACCGTATTAACACTCAGCCCGCAGTGGGAAGAAACGATTGAGGCGGGTATTGAACATACAGAACGCGGCATTACTGTATCGTTAGATCCCAGAATGCTGCAGGAATTGTATAGGCAGCTGGGCTCAGCATTAGAACAGCACCTAATGCCGTACCCCATTATTTTGGCATCGCCCCAGATCAGGATGGCCTTAAAAAGGTTAACCGAAAGGGCCGTGCCGCGGCTGGTGGTTTTATCCTATAACGAGATCAGCCCGGATGATCAGGTTAAGGTAGTTGGGACGGTGAACCGGAACGATGCGGATTAAGAAATTTATGGGCAAAACAATGCAGGAGGCGGTGGAAAGCCTGCGCCGCGAATTTGGCGACGATGCTGTTATTTTACATACGTCCCATAAAAGGCGCTGGTTTTTCGGCAGAATCGGACCGCGCCATTATGAAGTGCTGGGCGCTTATGATCCAAATTATGCAAAACGCACCCCTAATTCTCCGAGCACACCCACACGCACCGCGGCCTCTGTCGAAACCGAACAAGACAAAGCGAGCGCGGATAGGGCGGAGTGGTCCGCCGCGATCCAGGGGTTATACGGCAAGCTCGTGGAGCGGGAAATACCAAAGGGCCTTGCTCAGGAACTGATCAAAGAAGCCTTGACTTCCCTGCCCAAACAGGAATGGAGCAATATCCACCGCATTTGGGCCCATTTGGAACAGGCAGTGGAACGGCGCATTATAACTGTGGATCCTTGGGACTTTTCTCAGCAGCAGAGAATTGTTGTTTTAATCGGCCCTACCGGGGTTGGTAAAACAACAACAGTCGCCAAGCTGGCTGCCAACTTCGCCTTGGTTGACCAAAGAAGCGTAGCTATGATCACGGTTGACACGTACCGCATTGCCGCGGTAGAGCAGCTGAGAACCTACGCGGAAATTATCGGCGTCCCACTCGAAGTAGCCTACAACCCCAAAGAACTGCGCCGGGGAGTGGCAAAATTCAAGGATAAAGACCTTATTTTAATAGACACCGCGGGGCGCAGCCAAAACAATCACCTCCAATTGGCGGAGCTAAAAAGCTATCTGGAAGGAATTGATGCGGAGGTTCATCTGGTTGTCAGCGCCACTACTAAACTGCGGGATATAGAGGAGATCGTCCGGGTTTTTTCCCAGTTGCGCCTTGATCGGATAATTATTACCAAGCTGGATGAGACAACCACCCACGGAGCTATCCTACAAACCTGTGTACGGGCGGAGGCGCCCCTTGCTTTTGTAACTACCGGGCAAGGAGTCCCGGAAGACATAGAAGTGGCGAGCGGTAAAAGGCTGGCCCAGCTTATTCTGGGGGATTTAAGATGAAAGATCAGGCAGAAGGTTTGAGAAAACTGGTGCGCAAACAAAAAACGCAGGCAAGGATCATAGTTGTCACCAGTGGAAAGGGCGGGGTTGGAAAAACGAATGTAGCCGTCAACTTGGCTTTGGCCCTGCGGCAGTTGGAATACCGAGTAGCCCTAATCGATGTGGATCTGGGCCTGGCCAATGTGGATATAGTGTTGGGAATAAATCCGACCCACAATCTGAGCCATGTTCTGCGCGGCGAAAAGACGCTGCAGGAGGTTGTTGTAGAAGGCCCCTTGGGCCTAAAGCTGTTAGCGGGCGGTTCGGGAATAAGTGAAATGGCCAACCTCAACGGCTGGCGCCTTGATGTTTTCATCAAGTCGCTGGAGGAATTGAATCGTGACTTTGACTTCATTATTTTAGATACGGGTGCGGGAATCCATCAAAACGTGCTTAGTTTTGCCTTGGCAACCAGTGAAGTTTTAATGGTAACAACGCCCGAACCCACCGCCATTACCGATGCATACGGCCTGATTAAGGTGATCTACCAGCGCAACCCCAAGGCACATATTCGCCTGGTGGTAAACATGGCGCGCAATCCCGGTGAGGCCGAGGCGGTCGCGGAGAAACTAAATTCCGTATTGCGTGAGTATGTCCAGCGTGAGGTGGAGTATATCGGCTATTTGCTCCACGAACAGCAGATCAATAAGGCAGTGGCAGCACAGCAGCCCGTCCTGCTCGTCTACCCCTCCTCTATGGCCAGCCGTTCAGTGAAAAGAATAGCCAGCCTGTTAGCGGGTGAAACTCCGCAAGTTGAGGCAGTGGGTATTAAAGGGTTCTTTTCCCGGGTATATGACTTCTTCCAGAACTAGAAAGGCAGAGAAATATGCAGATTTTTCCCAACCAACTCGTTGAGCTGCACCTAGACAGTACCGGAGGGCCCCTTGTACTGCGCACCCGCGTTGAGGATGCGCATGATAATATTCTACTGGTAGGTGCCCCGCTGCAGCGGGGAAACCTGGTCCCGATCAGGGTGGGCACGAAACTGGGCATTGAATTCAAATCAACGGATGCGGCCAAAGAGGGGCGGTTTTGCAGTGAGGCGGTGGTAGAAAGAAGATTCACCGCCAAGATTCCCCTTTTACAGCTGCGCCTATTACATGAGTGGGCTAAAACCCAGGACCGGCGTTTTGTGCGCGTCCCTGTTTTTATCGATGCGGTATTTGTACCCATACAGGAGGGGGAAGAATTAGAAGCCCGCACCGGCGTTATTCTAAATTTAAGCGGTGGAGGATTTTTACTGCGAACCGCCTTTCCGTTTAATCCCGACGATGAGATTAAGGTGTCCTTTAACGTGGAGGAGCAATCGGTGGTGGCCTTTGCCTATCTAGCCAGATTTGTGCCCACCGAAAAAGGCCATGACTACGGTTTCGCTTTTACAGAACTTTCCGAACAAGTGAGAATGAACGTCATCAGGTATGTTTATAAACGGCAAATCGAACTGCGCAGCATGGCCCGGGAGGATAGCGGTAAAGAATGACGCCACACAAAGATCAGGAGCGGCTAAATCAAATTTGGCAGGAGTACAAAGAAACCAAGAGTGAAAGCGCCCGCGAAGCGCTTGTTGAGCAATATGTCCCCTTGGTTAAGTATGTGGCGGGGCGCCTGGCCATTAACCTGCCCAGCAGCGTGGACGTTGGCGATTTGGAAGGCTTTGGTTTTTTTGGCCTGTTGGATGCGATGGAAAAATTTGATCATACCAGAAACATAAAATTCGAAACTTATGCGTCCCTGAGAATTCGCGGTGCAATTATTGACGGTTTGCGTTCCATGGATTGGGTACCGCGCAGCACACGCTCTAAAGCGAGGGAGTTGGAGAACGCGGTGTACGAACTAACGAACCAGCTCGGCCGCAACCCCAGTGACGGGGAGATAGCGGCTGCTTTGGATTTGCCCCGAGAACGTTATTACGACCTTTTGGACGAAGTGAGGGGCGTGGGCCTTTTCTCCCTTGACGAAACACTGGCTGCCCAGGACGCAGATGATAATTTGAGAATGATGGATTTAGTCTCAACAGAAGAACAAAGCCCGGCAGAGATACTTCTGCACAGCGAGACTGTGGAGGAGTTGGCCGAGGCGGTGCAAGGGCTGACAGAACGCGAACAGCTGGTCTTATCCCTATATTATACCGATGAGCTCACCTTAAAGGAGATTGGCCATATTCTTGAAGTGTCTGAATCCAGAGTTTCCCAGATCCATACTAGGGTGATTATGACACTGCGCGGCAAATTCAAAGAAAGCACAGAACGGAGGGGGTAATGTGTCCATCAAATTTCCGGATTTTCAGGTCCTCGTCTCCCGTTCCGAACAGATCCCCCGTGTTAATAGGGAAGGGGATCAAAGTGGGGCTGCGGGGAAAATGGCGCCGCAGGTTTCCCAAGACTTCGACGTTCGCCGGCAGCGGGTCGACCACAGCCGGGCCAAGGACAAAGTGCGCCGGCGCAAAGAAGGCGAAGAAAGGCGCCAAGGTGGCCATGAAGAGAAACAAGGGTCTAAGCACGGTAAGCAGCGGCGGCCCACCCGCGGGCGCCGGATTGATCTGCGTGCCTAGGGGGTAAACTATGGAATACTTTCTCGTGTTTTTATTGGGCATCGCGCTGGCGGTGGTTGTGTTTTTCATCACTCGGCCCGCCCTGTTTACCCGCTCCAAACAGGATTTTTCACTTTTC
Source organism: uncultured Clostridiaceae bacterium (assembly GCA_964626065.1). Classification (GTDB taxonomy): domain Bacteria; phylum Bacillota; class Limnochordia; order Darwinibacteriales; family Darwinibacteriaceae; genus UBA3910. The sequence continues at coordinate 40,661 of CAZVDE010000001.1, forward strand.
GAGACGATGTTTGAAGATGCCATGGACGAACTGGAGCGGCGCCAGGAACAGTTTCTGCGCGAGGTTCAAACAAGGCACCAAGAGCTTTTAGAACTGCAGCACAAGCTGAACACCGCCTTCGCCCCAACTCAAGCTAAATCACCGAAGGTATTAGCAGTGCTGCAGCTGGCCGAACAGGGGGATGAAGTGGCATCAATAGCAAAACAGCTCGGTTTAGGCGTAGGCGAAGTGGAGTTGATTATGGATCTAAATAAAGAATGGGAAACGCTTGCTGAAAGCGAGTAAATATGCTATATTAGCAAGTGGTATCCATTACACACGGTTTTGGATGGGAAATAAGTGTGCCAACTCGGTCTTATTCCCAAAAGAAAAAACCGGAGGATAAAACAAAGGAAGGGAGGTGGGCGACATGGCCGTAATTTCTATGAAACAGCTTCTGGAGGCCGGCGTTCACTTCGGGCATCAGACCCGCAGATGGAATCCGAAAATGGCAGAATATATATTCACGGAGAGAAACGGGATTTACATCATCGACCTGCAGAAGACGGTACGCATGGTAGATGACGCCTATAATTTTGTTCGTGACACAGTCGCCGATGGAAAATCGGTTCTTTTTGTGGGCACGAAAAAGCAGGCTCAAGACACAATCCGGGATGAAGCGGAACGCTGTGGCATGTTCTTTGTAAACCAGCGGTGGCTTGGGGGAATGCTGACTAACTTTAAGACGATTAACTCTCGTCTGCGGCGTCTTGATGAGATTGAGCAGATGGAGGAGGAAGGCCTTTTTGAGGTCCTGCCCAAGAAAGAAGTAATGGGGCTTCTCAGGGAAAAGGAACGCTTAACCAGGTTTTTAGGCGGTATTCGCGGTATGGACACTCTGCCGGGTGCTTTATTCGTGGTTGATCCGAGAAAAGAGCGGATTGCGGTGGCGGAGGCTCGCAAATTGGGCATACCCATCGTGGCAATAGTGGACACGAACTGCGATCCCGATGAGATTGATTATATCATCCCGGGCAACGATGATGCCATTCGGGCAGTCAAGCTTTTAACCGGTACCATGGCCGATGCGGTAATTGAAGCTAAGGAAGGTACCAGTTTCGCGGATGAAGAAGAATCCCAAACAACAGGCACAGCACCTAAGGGTGCGGACAGCATTGCCTAAGCATTGATCCAACCAAGGGGAGCGGGGGTGTAGACTCTCTCCCCTTTTTTTAACAATACTTATTAGAGGAGGGGTTTTATGGCGAAGGTTACCGCAGCTATGGTTAAAGAACTAAGAGATAAAACGGGCGCAGGCATGATGGATTGCAAGAAAGCGCTCGTCAAAAAAGACGGCGACATGGCCGCCGCTGTAGATTATTTGCGGGAACAGGGCCTATCGGCCGCTGCCAAAAAATCGGGAAGAATTGCGGCGGAAGGCGTCGTAGAATCATATATTCACATGGGCGGTAGAATCGGAGTACTGGTTGAAGTTAACTGCGAAACCGATTTCGTGGCTAAGACAGACGAATTTAAACAATTGGCGCGCGATCTGGCCATGCACATTGCCGCCAGCCAACCGCAGTATGTTTCCAGGGAAGAAATCCCGGAAGATGTGGTGCAACACGAGCGGGGCATTTACCGTACCATTGCCGAAAACGAGGGCAAACCGGCCCACATCATCGATCGCATCGTTGATGGGCGGATCGAAAAGTTTTTTCAAGAAATCTGCCTGTTAGAACAGCCATTCGTGAAGGATACCGATCAGACGGTGGGCGAACTGCTTAACGAAAAAGTAGCCAAGATCGGGGAGAAAATCTCAGTAAGGCGCTTTGTCCGCTATGAGCGCGGTGAAGGAATGGAAAAACGAGAAGACGATTTTGCCGCCGAGGTCATGGCTCAAATGGGGCAGTAAAAAGAAACTAAGCAAGAGAACACCTCGGGTGTTCTCTTTTTCTAAGTGAAGGAATCGGCAGATCTAAGCAGAATACCTAAGGAGAGATGTGCATGCCAGTGGCGAAATACAGCAGGGTCCTGCTGAAATTAAGCGGTGAGGCTTTGGGCGGCGGCAGTTACGGAATTGAACCCCGAGTAGTGGCCCACATTGCCGCCGAAATCGAAGAAGTAATGGAATTGGGCGTGGAAGTGGCGGTCGTTGTGGGCGGCGGCAATATTTGGCGGGGCGCTTCGGGCAGCGCCGGGGGTATGGATCGGGTTACAGCCGATTATATGGGTATGCTGGCCACCGTTTTGAATGCTCTTGCCCTCCAGGATGCTCTGGAAGATAAGGGCATGCCCACTAGGGTGCAGACCGCCATTGAAATGAGGTCAATCGCGGAACCGTATATCCGCCGCCGGGCAGTCCGCCATTTGGAAAAAGGGAGAATTGTCATTTTTGCCTCCGGAACGGGCAACCCTTATTTCTCCACCGATACTGCGGCCGCGCTGCGCGCTTTGGAAATAGAGGCAGAAGTGCTGCTCATGGCCAAACGGGGGGTTGATGGAGTTTATGATCGCGATCCCCGTACTGAGCCGGGCGCGATCCGTTACGAACAGATTTCTTACCTTGATGTCTTAAACCAAAACCTCGGTGTTATGGACTCAACTGCCACGTCATTATGCATGGATAATAAAATTCCCATCATTGTCTTTGATTTTAACGAACCGGGCAACATTGCGAAAGCAATTTGCGGCATAAAAATAGGGACGTTCGTAGGAGGCGAAAAGAGTGATTGACCAAATTCTGCAGGACGGCGAAGACAGAATGGAAGAAGTTATCGACGCGACAAAGAAGACTTTTTCCGGCATTAGAACCGGGCGGGCAAATCCCGGCTTATTAGATCGCATAGTCGTATCTTATTACGGAACGCCCACCCCCCTCAAGCAGATGGCCAGCATTAGTGTGCCGGAACCGCGGCTTTTAGTAATTACTCCGTGGGACAAAAACTCGATCAAAGATGTGGAAAAAGCGATCTTAATGTCCGACCTAGGGTTAGTACCCTCAAATGACGGCACCGTAATCCGCATCGCAATTCCAACCCTAACCGAAGAGCGCCGCAAGGAATTAGTCCGCGTGGTACGCAAAGACGCGGAGGACTACCGCGTCTCGGTACGCAATATCCGCCGTGACCTAAACGATTCTCTGCGCACATTGGAAAAAGACGGGGATATCTCGGAGGACGAATACCACCGGGTGCAGGGTACGGTGCAGGAGCTCACCGATCGCTTCGTAGCGGAGATTGACAAGCTTTTGGAAGCGAAGGAAAAGGAGATCATGGAAATTTGAACGTCAGCCGGAACATAGAAGAAGACTGGGAGTTTATAGTTGGCTGGCCCTGGGAAGAGGCGCGGCTTGCATTACAAGAAGGCGGAGTAAACTTTCAACCCCGCCTGACCGCGGCGCCGAACAAATCAGGCACTTGGGAAGGTGCCCGAGTAATCGCCTTGCGTGCCGGTAACCCACTCGTTGTGCTCTGTGCCGGCGAGGACTGGACGGTAGAGTAGGAGGAGATTTATGGCAAACAGTACTGCGAATAGACTGCCTGCTCACGTCGGGATAATCATGGATGGCAACGGTAGATGGGCTCGGAAGCGGGCCCTGCCCCGTTTTTTCGGCCATCGGCAGGGCGTAGCCGCCCTGAAGAAGGCAGTGCGGTTTGCTTCCGATAGGGGAATTGAAACTCTGACGGTGTATGCTTTCAGTACTGAGAATTGGCGGCGGCCCCGCGATGAGGTTGATTTTCTCCTTGATTTAATGCACAAAACCTTCGTGCAGGAAATCGATGAACTGTACAGCGAAGGGGTACGCATTGTTTTAATCGGCGATCGGACTAATCTCACAGCGGATATTCTGGATGTTTGGCGCAGTGCGGAACAAAGAACGCAAAACAACGGCGGTTTGACTTTGAATGTGGCTTTTAATTACGGAGGCCGCCAAGAGCTGGTGCAAGCGGCTCGCGGCCTGGCGGCACGGGCGGCAGCGGGTGAGCTTGATCCCGCTCAGATCACAGAGATGACCATTGCCGAACATCTTTATACTAAGGGCAGCCCCGATCCGGATTTAATTATTCGTACCGGGGGCGAAATGAGGCTGAGCAATTTTCTGCTGTGGCAAGCCGCGTACAGCGAACTGTTAGTATTAGATGTCTTATGGCCCGACTTTAACGAAGATCATTTTGCTGCGGCGCTCAAAGCTTACAGCCTGCGGGAACGCCGTTTTGGGCAGGTAGCGGATAAGGAGTAGGACAGAGCAGATGTTTACGCACAGGGTTATTACGGCGATAGTGGGCATCCCCCTTGTATTAATAGGTCTCTACTGCGGGGGCGCCTTGTGGCAGCTCATCGTATTTTTTCTGGTCTTAGTGGGTTTACTTGAATTTGCCCGCATGGGCAAAGATGAGGCCCACCTTGACTATCTTCTCGCCGCGGGACTATCTTTTTTGTTCATTACATATAGTGGTATTAGCCACTCTAAGCTGTTGATCTGGCTGATTTTACAGGCCTTTTACTACCTGATCAGGACCGCGTTCAGCGGCATGCGCACATGTGCCGGAGCCTATAATTTGCTGGGCACTTTTTATGTCGCTATACCCTTGAGTTTCCTATGGCTGGTGCGGGCCCAGTTTGGTTTTCAGTGGTCCATGTTCGGCCTGGTGGTAACCTGGTTGACGGATACGGGTGCTTTTTTCGGCGGGATCAAGTACGGCAAGCGCAAACTCATGCCGCAGGTCAGTCCCAAAAAAACGAAAGAAGGCGCCCTGAGCGGCTTGTTGTCCGCCCTGCTCGGTTCCTTCGCCTTTGCTCTGATCGTGGAAAAATCCACTTTACAACTGGTCCTATTGGGCTTTGTTTTATCAAGCGCGGGCCAGGTGGGTGATTTGGTCGAATCAGCCATAAAGCGGGAACGGGCAGTTAAAGACAGCGGTTCTTTACTGCCGGGCCACGGAGGAATCCTAGATCGTTTTGATTCTATTATTTTTACTTTTCCAACCTTGTATGTCCTATTGAGTCTATTTGTTTAAGGCATAAGCGGTACTTATATCGAATCTGTGGCCCCCTAAGGGGTGAAGCGGAATGTGGCAGTCCACCGTGTTTGCCATTGCGGGGTTTTGCGGTATTTTAGTCATCCTAAAACTGACATTTCCCTATCTGGCTCCGTTTCTCATTGGCTTGCTCTGTGCCGTCATTTTAGACGGACCCGTTACCTTTTTGCAGGCTAGGGGGTGGCCGCGCTCGCTGGCAGCATTAATTGCTGTTGTCGCGTTTTTTCTCACACTGCCCCTGGTTTTAAGCATGTTTTTAATCCAATTTTGGCGTGAGGCGCAGGCGCTGCTGCAGACAGGTGCCTTTCCGGCTTGGCCCGATCTTTTTAGCAGGCTGCCCTTTGATGCCCAATTCACATCCGGTGATGTGCTGACGCTAATCATCCGGGTAGTCAAGCATGTGCTGGCTGTGCCCGATCTCGTTGTGATTTGGATTCTCGCCGCCTTGAGTGCCTATTTTTTTTGCAGAGACAAACGGCAGTTCACGCGCTTTGTCACCGGGCTGCTGCCCCTGCGCTGGAAACAAAAATTCTTGCCGCTGTACCGCAATACATCCAGCGCCCTGGGCGGGCTCATTAAAGTGCAGCTGCTTTTAATTTTTAGCTCCGCCGCCGTCAGTACGGCCGCCTTTTACCTGCTCGGGCTGTCTTTCCCGCTCTTATTGGGGTTTTTGGTCGGATTTTTCGACCTAATGCCCATCCTTGGTCCCGGGCTTGTCTATGTGAGCTTAGCCGGGTTTCAACTTTGGCGGGGTAATATTTCCGCCGCGCTGGCCCTCGGCCTTACTTATCTGTTATTATTGTTAGTAAGGCAGCTTATTGAACCCAAACTCATCGGCGAACGTTTGGGGCTGCACCCCCTGACCGCGCTGCTGGGCCTTTACGTGGGGCTGCGCTTTTGGGGGCTTTTGGGGGCGTTGGCGGGCCCGATCATTATGGTTTTGCTGAAGGCCTTAATCGTGATTAACCACTCCCAATGATCTTTACTGCTTTGGATGGAGACAGAAAGGGTTTTTTACATGCCAAACGTCGTTATACTAGGTTCCACAGGTTCCATTGGGACACAGACGCTGGATGTGATCAGGCACCTCCCGGGTTTTAAGGTGAGCGGACTGGCCGCCGGTTCCAATTATGAACTACTGCGTGCGCAAATCGCTGAATTCAAACCTGCCCATGCCAGTATTAACAGCGCCAAACATGCTAAAATGCTGCGGGAAGAATTTTCCTTACCCATCTATTCCGATTCTGAAGCGCTCTGTGCCATGGCCGCAGCCGAGTCTGTTGATGTGGTTGTAGTCGCCCTTGTGGGCGCGGTCGGGCTCAAACCCACCCTCGCCGCTTTGCAGGCGGGCAAGAGGGTTGCTTTAGCGAACAAGGAAACACTTGTGGCGGGTGGGCATCTGGTTATGAAATATCGGGAGCAGATTATACCCATCGACTCAGAACACAGCGCCCTGTGGCAGTGTTTTTACGGCCGAGATCGCAAACACATAGATAAGATCATCCTTACCGCTTCCGGCGGCCCTTTTCGCACCTTTGCGGGCCCGCTGGAAAACGTTACGGTTGAACAAGCCCTAGCCCACCCCAGTTGGGAAATGGGCAGGAAAATCAGTGTTGATTCCGCTACTTTAATGAATAAAGGGCTGGAAGTGATCGAAGCCCATTGGCTGTTTAATTTTCCTTACAGCCATATCGAAGTGCTGATCCACCCCCAGAGCATAGTCCATTCCATGATCCGCCTCAATGACGGGGCTCTTTTGGCCCATTTGGGCACAGCGGATATGCGGCTGCCCATCCAGTATGCTCTGACCTATCCCGATGTTGTCCGCTCTCCGGTAGAAGCCTTGGATCTGGGGCAAACGGAAGGCCTGACCTTCGCCCCGGTTGATCACGAGCGTTTCCCCGGCCTAAAACTGGCTTATGCAGCGGGCAGGCATGGCGGTGAGCAACCTATTGCACTCAATGCCGCCAACGAAATCGCGGTAGGCGCTTTTTTGGCGGGCCAACTGAAGTTTACTGAAATTGCACGGCTGGTGGAAGATGTGACGGAAACGTTTCAGGGCAAATCATTTCCCGGCCTGGAGCAAATACTAGCGATAGACGCGGCTGCCCGTGCGCGGGCCCGTGAGTGGATCGGTTAGAGAGGATGTGCAGTAATGCTGACCTTCATTACTTTTGTCCTGGTTTTTGGGACAATCGTGTTTTTCCATGAGTTCGGGCATTTCTCCGCCGCAAAGCTGGCGGGAATCCGCGTGGAAGAGTTTGCCCTCGGTTTTGGGCCGACTTTGGCCGGTAAAGAAGTGGGGGAAACCAAGTATTCGCTAAGGGCTTTTCCCTTGGGCGGTTTTGTGCGCCTGGCGGGTATGGAGGAAATGGTTTTGGAAGGCAAGGAAGGGCCTTCCGCCGAGGATCAAGGCAGCTTTCAAAATAAAAGCTTGCCTTGGCGCTTAGCCACCATCGCCGCGGGGCCCCTTATGAATTTTGTGCTGGCGATAGTGCTGTTTACACTATTTTTTATGTTTATTACGCTGCCGCCCAGAATCAGCCATGTGGAACCGGCTTCTCCGGCGGAAATTGCGGGATTATGGCCCGGTGACGAATTTGTCTCCGTCAATGGGCAGGCAGTGGATGACACGGAAAGAATCATCGAGCTTATTAAAATGTCGCCCGGGCAGCAGATGTCAATCGGAATCAAAAGGCAGGATAAATTCATGACTTTATTCGTGACCCCCCAAGACGATCAGGGGGAGGGCAGAATCGGAGTCGCCATTGAGTTTGCTAAACCCCGCTACCCCTTTCTGGCGAGCGCAAGAGCTGCGGTCAGCCGCACCTGGGCTGTTACCGCTCAGTTGGTGGGAGATTTGAGCCGCATGATTACGGGTAAACAAAAAGCGGACATCTCCGGCCCCATCGGCATTGTGCAGCTGGTGGGCCAAACGGCGCGCCAGGGATTCGGCGATGTCTTGTTTTTGGCTATTTTATTAAATATTAATCTCGGGCTGCTAAACCTTTTGCCCATTCCGGTTTTAGACGGAGGCTGGCTCGTAATTCTAGTGGTAGAAGCGGTTCGGGGCAAACCCCTTTCCGCTGAGGCAAGGGGCGTTGTGCAGTTTATCGGTTTGGCTTTATTAGTGTTATTGATGATTTTTGCCACCTTTAAAGATATCGCCCGGTTTAATTTCTTTTCATAGGAAGTGAAATCTATGCGCAGTAATACCCGCCAGGTTCGGGTGGGCAGCCTAAAGATAGGTGGAGGCGCACCCATAGTAGTGCAGTCTATGACCAATACTGATACCTGCGATGTACAGGCTACGCTGGCCCAAATCCGTGATTTAAGCCGGGCCGGCTGTGAATTAGTCCGGGTTGCCATTCCCGACCGGGCCGCGGCCGCCGCCTTGCCGGCCTTAGTCAGGCAGTCACCCGTGCCCTTGGTTGCTGACATCCATTTCGATCATCGCTTGGCTTTGGCCGCCCTGGATGCGGGCATTGCCAAACTGCGCCTCAACCCGGGCAATATTGGTTCAAAAGAAAAGGTACAGGCAGTGGTGCAAGCGGCCAAGGAGCGTTCCGTGCCCATTCGCATCGGGGTCAATGCGGGCTCCATCGCCCAACCGCTCTTGGCTAAACATGGGCGCACCGCCGCCGCCATGGTGGAAAGCGCCTTAGAACACATTGCTATTTTTGCCGATCTTAATTTTCACGATATTGTTGTTTCGCTGAAGGCGACTGATATTGCCTTAACGGTTGCCGCCTATGAACAGCTCAGTAAGCAGGTGGACTACCCGCTGCACTTAGGGATTACGGAAGCGGGGACGAAGTGGTTTGGCACAATTAAATCGGCTGCGGGCTTAGGTGCACTGCTGTCGCGGGGTTTAGGCGATACGCTCAGGGTATCCCTCACTTCCGATCCGGTCGAAGAGGTCAAAGTGGCCTGGGCAATCTTGACGGCCTGCGGCTTAAGGCAGCGCGGCCCACTCTTTATTTCTTGCCCCACCTGCGGCAGAACAGAAATAGATTTAGAGGGAATAGCCACCGAGGTGGAGAAACGTTTAAGTGATTTTCCTCTGCCCATCACTATTGCGGTCATGGGCTGCATTGTAAATGGGCCGGGCGAAGCCAGCCATGCCGATTTGGGCATCACCGGAGGCCGCGGTGTGGGGATCATTTTCCGCCACGGCCGAGTGCTGCGCCGAGTTGCCGAGGAAGAACTTGTGGATGCACTTGTTGTTGAAGCCAATAAACTGCTTGAGGAAGATGGGGGATCATCATGTTAATGTCGCAATTATATTCGCCAACACTAAGGGAGACACCTGCGGAAGCGGAGATCGCCAGCCACCAACTCATGCTGCGTGCGGGTTTTTTACGCCGTTCCGCGGCGGGTATTTACTCTTACCTCCCCTTGGGATTGCGCGTCATTCGCAAGGTGGAAAGAATAATCAGAGAAGAGATGAATGCCATCGGGGGCCAGGAGGTCTTGCTGCCCATCGTGCAGCCGGCGGAACTGTGGCAAGAAACGGGCCGTTGGGCGGATTACGGCGCGGAGATGTTCCGCTTAAGCGATCGCAACGAACGCCTCTTCTGCCTAGGGCCCACACACGAGGAGATCATAACTGCCCTGGTTCGTTCTGAGGTGCGTTCGTACCGACAGCTCCCACTGCGCTTATACCAAATCCAGAATAAATACCGTGATGAAATCAGGCCCCGCTTCGGCTTAATGCGCGGCCGAGAATTTATCATGAAGGATATGTATTCCTTTGACCGCGATGAAAAAGCCCTGGATGAAAGCTATTGGCTGGCTTTTCATGCCTATGAACGTATTTTCGAACGCTGCGGAGTTAAGGCGCGTCCTGTGGAGGCTGATTCAGGTGCAATCGGAGGAGATGTGACCCACGAATTCATGGTTCTGGCGGACGCGGGCGAAGATTTAGTACTGCACTGCCAAAAATGCGGGTACGCTGCGAATGCGGAAAGGGCGGAAGGTGTTGCCGCCAAGAAAACCGAAGATTGGGCAGACAAGTGGAAACCGCTGCAAGAGGTGGCCACCCCGGCGGTTAGCACAATTGAACAGATTACTGACTTTTTAAATGTACAGGCCGCAGACTGCATTAAAACCCTAGTCTACCGAGCGGACGGAAAACCGGTGGCTGCTTTGGTACGGGGGGATCATAACCTAAACGAGATTAAACTGCAAAAAACGCTCGGCTGCGAGGCACTGGAACTGGCCGATGACGAGACTATTAATGCGGTAACGGGCGGCCCCTTGGGCTTTACCGGGCCGGTAGGTTTAAATATCCCCCTTTACGGGGATTATGCGGTGCAAAACATGATTAATGCTGTGGCGGGGGCTAACAAGGGCGATCACCATTTAGTCAATGTCAATCTAACCAGGGATTTTGAGGTCACTGCCTTTGCCGATCTGCGCTTAATTGAAGCGGGAGATCCCTGCCCACGCTGTTCGGAGCCGCTTTTGGGCGCCAGAGGTATTGAAGTGGGGCAGGTTTTTAAGCTGGGCACAAAGTATTCGAAGGCACTTGGTGCCACCTTTTTGCAGGAATCGGGCGAAGAAACCCCCCTAATTATGGGCTGCTACGGAATCGGTGTGGGCCGCACGGTAGCTGCCGTCATTGAAAAAAATCACGACCGTGACGGAATTATCTGGCCCATGAGCATAGCCCCCTATCAGGTTGTGGTGGTGCCCATTAGTTATAAAGATCCGCTCCAGGCAGAAGCGGCCCGGAAAATTTATACAGGATTGGAGCAGGCGGGCGTTGAAGTTGTCTTGGACGACCGGGATGAACGGCCCGGAGTCAAGTTTAAAGATGCTGATCTGATCGGATTTCCCGTTCGCATCAATGTGGGCCCTAGATCACTGGAGCACGGAAACGTCGAAGTTATGCTGCGCCGCAGTAAAAAACTGGAGCAAGTGCCTGTGGATCAGGTTGTCCACGTCGTGCGGGAGATGATAAAGGATGGGGAAAAACAGTGAAAACAGCGGCCATTGTTCCGGCCTATAACGAGGAGAAAACGGTGGGGGCGGTCATTGCTACGCTTCTTAACTGTCCGTCCGTGCAGGAAGTAATCGTCGTCAGCGATGGCTCTTCCGACAATACCGCGCAGATCGCCCGAGACTATGCAGTAACGCTGGTTGATCTGAAGACGAACGTGGGAAAAGGTGGGGCCATGAAAGCAGGTGCTGCCGAAACGGACTGCGAGGTCCTGGTCTTTGTCGATGCGGACCTGGTTGGTTTGCGCTGCGAACATATTGAAACGCTGCTGCAGCCCGTGCTGTCCCAAAAGACCGCCATGAGCATCGGGGTCTTTTCGGAAGGCCGCCCCTCCACCGACCTGGCACAGAAAATTGCGCCATCCCTTTCCGGCCAGAGGGCTATTAGAAAAGAACTTTTCGATCAAGTGCCTAATTTAGAGCACAGCCGCTACGGAGTGGAACTGGCTTTAACCCGCTACGCGGAGCAGCGGGGTGTGGACATTGTTGCGGTACCGCTGCCCGCCCTATCCCAGATCGTCAAGGAAAAGAAACTGGGTTTTGTCAAGGGGGTCAAAGCCAGGCTGGAAATGTATAAAGACATTATTAAATCAATCAAGCTGTAAACGTTGTTATAGAGGTGAATTTTGTGGCTTCATATTTCTTAAAACCTGAAAAAGATGACTTTTTGAGCTCACTGCACCCCGACCCCCTCCTTGATCAGGTACAGATCAAAGAAATCGGTATCGACCCGGAGCGCCACAGGTGGGTGTTTTTTTTGCGCGGCGCGCAACTGGGCAGCGAAGAGTTGTGGTTGGAAGTCGCGGCAGCAGTCAAGAATACGGTACCCCAGGTCGCTGAAGTAAGGTTTGCTTGGGAAGAGGAAAGCGATGATGATTATTTAAAAAAGGCGATTGAGCAGGTCACTTTTGCCCAAACCCAAACGGCGGCCGCTGCGGAAGGGAATAATAACCAAAACGGCAGCAATCGCGGGCGCGGCCGAGGCAGGAGGCGCAACTTACTCCAGGATTCAATCCGCGGCGAGCCCGTACCCCTAATTGAACTGCAAGAAGAAACGCGCGGGGTGGTCATTTGCGGTGAAGTGGTGTCCTATACCGCCCGTTTAACGCGCACAGGCGCCACATTGGTCATTTTTGATCTGTATGATTTAACCGATACGTTAAGCTGCAAAGTGTTTCTGGACGATCCGGAGGAACTCAAAATCAAAAAAGGCGATTGGCTGAAAGTAAGGGGAAATCTGCAGTTTCAATCCTTTGATAACCAGCTTTCCCTGATGGTGCAGGCCATAAGCCCTGCCCAGGCCCCCCCGGTTTTGATGGATGATGCGCCCGAGAAACGAATTGAACTGCACCTGCATACCAAAATGAGCGGCCTTGACGGCGTCATTGATGTTGACCGGGCGGTAGAAATGGCCGCTTCCTTGGGACATGAAGCGGTTGCCATTACCGATCACGGCGTTGTACAGGCTTTTCCCCAGGCCTATCGGGCGGGCAAAAGCCGCGGCATTAAAATAATCTATGGGGTGGAGGGTTATTTAATCGATGATCCCGACTCAAAAGAGCGCGGTTACCATATTGTCATTTTGGCCCGCAGCAGGGCGGGGCTAAAGAATCTTTACCGCATCATTTCCCACTCCCACCTGCACCATTTCTATCACCGCCCCCGCATTCCTCGGGATTTGCTAAAAGCAAATCGCGACGGCTTGCTTTTGGGCTCGGCCTGTGAAGCGGGGGAAGTATACAGGGCCGTATTAAATCAAAATCCGCAAGCTTTAGAGATCGCTTCATTTTACGATTATCTGGAGATCCAGCCCCTGGGCAACAACGAATTTTTGTTGAACACTCCCGCGGGTGCACCCGGGGCGGTGCCGGTGCGCAGCCAAGAAGATTTAATTCGCTTCAACCGAGAAATTGTGAAAATGGGTGAGCAGCTGAAAATTCCGGTTGTGGCCACGGGCGATGTCCATTTTTTACGGCCGGAAGACAGTTTCGTGCGCACCATTTTATTAGCGGGCCAGGGGTTTGAAGATGCGGAACGCCAAGCGCCTCTTTATTACCGCACCACCGCTGAAATGCTGGAAGAATTTGCTTACCTAGGGCCCCGCAAGGCGCTGGAAGTTGTGGTTGAAAACCCCCGAGCGATCGCAAATCAAATCGAAGAATTAATGCCGGTGCCCGAAGGCCTGCATCCGCCTAAGCTTGATAATGCGGAAGAACTGCTGCGGGACATGACCTATGCGACGGCAGGGCAGATTTACGGGCCCGCTTTGCCCCGGTTGGTACAAGCCCGGCTGGAGCGCGAACTAAAGGCCATTACGGGCAATGGGTATGCTTCACTATATTTGATCGCCCACAAGCTTGTAAAAAAATCGCTGGATGAGGGTTATTTAGTCGGTTCGCGAGGTTCAGTCGGATCTTCTTTAGTGGCAACCATGTGCGCCATCACCGAAGTCAACCCGCTGCCGCCCCACTATGTATGTGCAGAATGCTTTTGGCATCAGTTTTTCACGGAAGGGGAGGCAGGCTGCGGGGTGGATCTGCCTCGGAAAGATTGCCCCCGGTGCGGCACAGAGCTGCAGCGGCTGGGCTTTGATATTCCCTTCGAAGTGTTCATGGGTTTTCACGGTGACAAGGTGCCCGATATTGATCTGAATTTTAGCGGCGACTACCAGGCCGAAATCCATGCTTATACTGAAGAATTGTTTGGAGCGGATCGGGTCTACCGCGCCGGTACTATTGGCACTTTGGCGGATAAAACGGCCTATGGCTTCATCATGAAATATCTCGAACAGGTCAATCAGACAAAACGGGCCGCCGAGGTCAACAGGCTTGTTGACAAACTATCCGGGGTGCGGCGCACAACCGGACAGCACCCGGGGGGCATGGTAGTTGTACCGGAAGGACTGGATATTTTGGATTTCACGCCTATCCAGCATCCTGCCAATGATGCCACAAGCGGTATCATCACAACCCATTTTGAGTATCATGCGCTAGATGATAGCTTAGTGAAACTGGATATTCTGGGCCATGATGATCCCACCATGCTGCGTGTCCTGCAAGATCTGACGGATGTGCCCGTTTTAGAAATCGAATTGGATGAGCCCCAAACGATGGCGCTGTTTTCCGGCCTGGACAGCCTGGGAATTGAAGAAGAACAAATTGGCACCCCCGTTGGCACCCTGGGAATTCCGGAGTTCGGCACCAAATTTGTCCGACAGATGCTCATTGAGACCAAACCAAAGACATTTAGTGATCTGGTCCGTATCAGCGGGCTTTCCCACGGTACCAATGTGTGGACAAATAATGCTCAGGAGCTGATCAAAGCGGGCACAACCACGCTCAGCGATGTGATTGCAACCCGAGATGATATCATGACCTATCTCATTTTGCGGGGTTTAGAGCCGGGCGATGCCTTCCGCATCATGGAACAGGTACGGCGGGGGCGGGGCTTGAGCGGGGACGATGTTGCTCTTTTGCATAAATCTAATGTGCCGCAGTGGTATATTGATTCCTGCCAAAAAATTAGCTACATGTTTCCCAAGGCACACGCGGTGGCTTATGTGATGATGGCCTTTAGAATCGCTTACTTTAAAGTCCATTATCCGCTGCCGTTTTACGCCGCATTGTTTTCGCTGCGCTCGGGCGAGTTCGATGCCCAGCTGATCTGCCAAGGAGAAGGCCGCATCCGCGCCGAAGTGGAGGCAATCAATGCTAAGGGTTTCGATGCCACCGCCCGCGAACGCTCCACCGTCACTCAATTGGAGATCGTGCTGGAGGCGATGGCCAGGGGGATTGAATTTTTGCCGGTTGATTTGTATAAATCCGATCAACAGCAGTTTTTGATCCAGGCAGGCGCCTTGCGTCCGCCCTTGGCTTCTCTGCAGGGTGTAGGCGTAAATGCTGCCGCCAGGATTGTTCAGGCGCGAGAAGAAGGGGAATTTATCTCCATTGAAGATTTACGGCAAAAATCCGGTGTAACAAAGGCTGTCCTGGAGACGCTGCGGGCACACGGCTGCCTGCAGGGCCTGCCTGAAACGAACCAATTGACACTTTTCTAGATTTTGTGATATAATAAAGTGTGTTTAACTGAGGACTGGCCGGGAGAGTGGGATTGACCCACTCTTTTGACGTATAGCCTTGGAAAACAGAACCAATTAGGTCAAAAGGAGCGGCTGTAGGGCGATGAGCAGGAAAAACATAGAAGAGCTTGTTAGCGGTTGGGTGGAAGGCATTCTTGCCGAAGGCGAATTGGAACTGGTGGATGTGGAATACAAAAAAGAGCAGCAGGGGTGGGTGCTCAGGGTTTTCCTTGATAAGCCGGGAGGCATCAATATTGAAGACTGCCAGCAAGTCAGCCGGCTTTTAGATGAAAAGCTAGATTTGGAAGATCCTATTCCGGGGGCCTATTCCTTGGAGGTCTCCTCTCCCGGTATAGAACGCCCCTTAACCAAAGCAAGGGATTACGAGCGCTTCGCCGGACGTTTGGCGGAGATTCGCACTTACAGCGGTTTATATGGCCGCAAAAGATTTCAAGGTGTTTTGCAGGGCCTACAAGGGGAAAAAGTATTAATGGACTTTGAAGGGGAAACTATTGAAATCCCCTTACAGCTGATAGCCAAGGCCAATTTGGCCCCGGATTTTTGAGGGTGGAGGTCTAAAAATGAATCTGGAGTTAATCAGTGCTTTAAGCGAATTGGAAAAGGAACGGGGTATTTCGGCGGAAATACTATTAGAGGCCATTGAGACGGCCATCGTTTCAGCTTATAAAAAGAATTACGGGGCCACTTCGTCTTCGGGCGTCCGGGTAGAACTTGATCCTAAATCGGGCAAGATGGGGGTCTATTCTAGGCGGGTTGTCGTACCCGAGGTCCAAGATGAGACTCTGGAGATTTCACTGGAAGACGCTTTAGCGCTTGATCGCAGTTACGAAGTGGGCCACATAGTGGAACAGGAAGTGACCCCGGCAGATTTCGGCAGAATCGCCGCCCAAACCGCCAAACAAGTCGTGATTCAGAAAATTAGGGAGGCCGAACGTTCCATAGTCTACGATGTTTACTCCAATCGCGAAGGCGATGTGGTTATGGGCACGGTGCAGAGGCCTGATCGCCGCCAGCTCATCGTCGATTTGGGGGATGTGGAGGCCGTCGTGCCTTTAAGCGAGCAGATCCCTAATGAGCATTACAGCCAGCATATGAAACTGCGTTTTTATATCAATGAAGTGAGGCAGAGCAGCCGGGGGCCCCAAATATTTCTCAGCCGCACTCACCCCGGATTACTGCGGGCCCTTTTCGAACTAGAAGTACCCGAGGTGCAAAGCGGGGAGGTAGAGATTAAGGCGGTTGCCCGGGAAGCGGGCAATCGTTCTAAAGTCGCGGTTTACAGCAGAGACCCCGATATTGACCCGGTGGGCGCCTGCGTCGGTGCTAGGGGCTCTAGGGTGCAGGCTGTTGTGGCCGAATTGGGCGATGAAAAAATTGATATTATCGAATGGGTCCCCAATTTGGAGGAATTTATCAAGAATGCCCTCAGCCCGGCCAAGGTTCTTTATGTGCGCCTAGACGAAAGCGAAAAGGTGGCCCATACTGTCGTGCCCAATGACCAACTTTCTTTGGCGATAGGCAAGGAAGGCCAAAACGCCCGTTTAGCGGCGCGTTTAACCGGCTGGCGCATCGATATTAAGGATGAAGAACAGGCAGAGGAATTCTTTGCCGCCTTAGATCTTGCTGAAGCCAAAGCACAAGCTGAAACGGAAGCGGAAGCGGCAAAGATAAAAGAAGCCGAGGCGGAAAAACATGCGGTCGAGGTCGAAAAACCGGCCGTTGCGGAGATCAGTGAGGAGGAACTGGCGAGCCTGACCAATGTGATGAAACGCAAGAGCTGGCAGGAGCGATTCGGTACTCTAGATATAGAAAGCCTAGATGAAGAAGGGGAAGATACTCCCCAGGAAAAGCAGGAACCGGAGAAGGCGAAGAAGAAGAAAGAGAGGGTCATTACGGATCTTTCCCAGCTTGATTCGATAGATTTTAAATTCGATGATGAGAAATAGGTGATCTTTCATGCGGAGGCGACATGTCCCCATGCGCACTTGTGTTGGCTGCCGCGCTTCCTTTCCCAAAAAGGATTTAATGCGCGTTGTGCGCGTCCCGGAGGGAAAAGTTGAATTGGATTTAACCGGTAAACGATCGGGGCGCGGCGCATATCTGTGCCGCAATACGGGCTGCCTCCATTTGGCGGCCAAGGGCCGGCAGCTGGAGCGGGCTTTGGGCACGGAAATTCGCGCCGAGATCATAGAAGAAATCAAAAGGGTTTTACATGAACAAGATCTATAATTATTTGGGTTTAGCCCAGCGCGCCGGGCGAATTGCCTCCGGGGAACAAGCTGTCGGGGGAAGCCTTGCGCGGCGAAAGGTGCACTTAGTCCTTATTGCAGTTGATGCCTCTGACAACACGCGCAGCAGATTTATGTCACTGGCCCGAAGACATGGCGCAGAGTACGAAATATTTGGTGAAAAGAGCCTGTTAGGCCACGCCATCGGAAAATCGCCACGGGCTGTCGTCGGTATTCTGGATCGAAATTTTGCCAACGTAATTCAGACTCAAATTGAGGGGTCAGTGCAGGAGAATAACAAGGAGTGATGCTGATGAAGAAAATAAGAATTTACGAGTTGGCAAAAGAACTCGATTTAGAAAGCAAGGTGCTAATAACGTTTTTAAATGATCTGGGCGCTGACGTCTCCAGCCACATGAGCAGTATTGAGGGGGACATTGCGGAGATGATCCGTGATCACTTCGCCGCGCCGAAGGAGGAACCGGCCGATCAACCC
>CAZVDE010000001.1:58607-114436 GCA_964626065.1 uncultured Clostridiaceae bacterium
TCATTAAGCCAGACTGTTGATTTTGATATTGCCACGATCATCGCTGCTGAATTCAATGTGGAGACGAAATCAGAGTTGGATTTGGCCGAGGAGATCTTCGCCGACGTCTGTGAAGATCCCAGCGCCCAAATCACCAGGCCTCCCGTTGTGACGATCATGGGGCATGTTGATCACGGTAAGACCACTCTTTTAGACTCCATACGCGAGACCAAGGTGACCGCTACCGAAGCGGGCGGCATCACGCAGCATATCGGCGCTTATCAGATTGTTTATAAAGACCATCCGATTACATTTCTTGATACCCCCGGCCATGAAGCGTTTACCGCCATGCGATCTAGGGGGGCGGGGGTAACGGACGTGGCGGTACTCGTTGTGGCCGCCAATGACGGGGTCATGCCTCAGACGGTGGAAGCAATCAATCATGCTAAAGCCGCCGGCGTGCCCATTATAGTCGCCATCAACAAAATAGACCTGCAAGCGGCCAACCCCGAACGGGTCAAGCAGGAACTGACGGAACACGGTTTAGTAGTTGAAGAATGGGGCGGGGACACTATTGCTGTGGACGTTTCGGCGCTGCGGGCGGAGGGTATAGATGAGCTGTTGGAGATGATCCTTTTGGTCGCGGAAGTGGAGGATCTTAAGGCCAATCCCGATTGCCCGGCGCGCGGTACCGTCATCGAGGCACAGCTCGATCGGGGGCGGGGGTCAGTAGCCACCGTGCTAATTTCTTCCGGTACCCTTCGGATCGGAGATGCTTTTGCAGTGGGCAACGAATGCGGCAAAGTGCGGGCCCTGATTAACGATCAAGGCCAAAATATTCAGGAGGCCGGGCCGTCCACACCGGTGGAAGTGTTGGGCATTGCGGGTGTACCTGCGGCAGGTGATCCATTTGTGGTTGTTAAGGATGAACAAACCGCGCGCCAAGTCGCGGCCATTCAGCGCGAGAAACAGCGCGAACGCGAATTAAGCAGATTCAGCCGGGTCACTCTAGACGATCTATTCCAGAAGATTCAAGAAGGGGAAGTCAAGGAACTTAACTTAGTAATTAAGGCTGATGTGCAGGGTTCGGCCGAAGCGGTCCGCTCTTCTTTGGAAAAGCTGTCCACCGATGAAGTAAAGGTCAACATCATCCATCAGGCGGTAGGAGCCGTATCCGAGTCGGACGTTTTGTTGGCGGCGGCCTCCAACGCGATCATAATCGGCTTTAACGTACGGCCCGAACCAAACGCCCGCAAGGCGGCAGAGCGCGATGGGGTTGATATTCGCGTCTACCGCATCATTTATAATCTCTTAGACGATGTGAGGGCAGCCATGGCCGGATTGCTCGACCCTGAATTTAAAGAGCAAATTTTGGGCCGTGCCCAAGTGCGCCAGACATTTAAGGTCCCCGGCGCAGTGGTGGCCGGCTGCTATATAGTGGAGGGCAAGGTTACTCGCGTAGCCGAAGTGCGCCTACTGCGCGATAACGTCATTGTCCACGAGGGCAAGATTTCTTCCCTGAGGCGCTTTAAAGATGATGTACGTGAGGTAACCCAAGGATATGAGTGCGGCATCGGCATCGAACGCTTTAACGATGTGAAAGAAGGAGACGTCATTGAAGCCTTTGCCATGGTTAGAATAGAACGAACCCTTTAGGAGTGATAGAAATGACTAGTCGGCATGTAAGAGTCGGCGAGGAGATAAAGCGCGAAGTGAGTTCTATTGTTGCGACTGAAGTTAAGGATCCCCGCTTGGGCATGCTGAGCATTACCGATGTAGATGTATCCCGGGATTTATCGTTCGCCAAGATTTATTTCAGTATGCTGGGCTCAGAACAGGAAAGGGAAAGAACGCTGGAAGGCCTAAACAGGGCCAAGGGCTTTATCCGCACCGAACTTGCCAAAAGGATTCGGGTTCGGCATACGCCTGAAATCAGCTTTCATTTCGACCCATCCTTGGAGCATGGTGCAAAAATGAATGCGCTTTTAAAATCGCTGCAAAGCGGAGAAGATGAGGACCAAAAAGAGGAATGAACACCCTTTTTGAGCTGGCAAGCTATTTGCAGAACAACGATGATTATGTTCTGGTGGGCCACGAACGGCCGGACCACGACAGCCTCGGCTCTATGCTGGGGCTGTATTTCGGCCTGCGCCGTTTGGGAAAAAAATGCAGGCTGGTCAGCGGCGATCCTCCCTTGGACAATTTAAGCTGGCCCGGCCTTGAGTTAATCGAGTACATCCCGGACGGGTTTCACCCCGGGGAAAGCTGTGTTATCGTTTTGGATTGCGAACCTAAGCGCACCGGCAGGCTTGCCCAGGGTGTCCTGGCAGCCAAACGGCTGGTAAACATCGATCACCACCGGCGCGGGCGCGGCAGGGGCGATATTGTCTATGTGGATCATGAGGAGGCCGCAACCTGTGTCATTGTCTATCGGCTGCTCGGGCAGCTTTCCGTTCCGCTTACACAGGAGATTGCAACCGTTTTATACGGAGGTATTTTAGGGGATACGGGCGGATTTCGCCACGCCAACACCACAAGCGAGGTGCTGGCCATAGCCGCCGAACTTTTGAGTTTCGGCCTTGAACCGGCTGTTTTGGCCACAGAGATATTTTCGTCTCACCCGCTCAATTATCTCAGGTTTTTGGGGCACTCTCTTAACAAGTTGAAGACAGCCCTAGATGGAAGGCTTGTTTGGGTCTCCGTCAGCTTAGCCGATTACGGGCAATTCGGCGTGGATCCCAACCGGCATGATTATTTGATTGACCATATTCGCTCCGTTGATACCGCTGAAATTGCCATCGTGCTTCGAGAAACAAGCGCGGGCGAGATCCGCATCGGATTTCGCGCCAAAAAGGCCGATGTCAGCGCCTTAGCGCGCCGTTTCGGCGGCGGCGGGCACCGCTTGGCCTCCGGGGCCACCGTGGCCGGGGATCTGGGGGAAATTACCGAAGCGGTTGTGGAAGCGGCCGCCCAATACTTATTGACAGGTGAAGTAAATGAACGGCATAGTTAACCTACTCAAGCCCCCGGGCATGAGCTCACATCAGGCAGTTGCCTTTTTAAGGCGGCAGCTGAAGATGAAACAGATCGGCCATACCGGCACACTTGATCCGGGAGCAAGCGGTGTGCTGCCCTTAGTTGTAGGTAAGGCCACTAGGCTTTCCCAATACTTAACAGAACACGATAAAGTTTACCTAGCAGAGCTGACGCTGGGTCTTTCCACCACAACCCAAGACGGCGGAGGCGCCACTGTAGAAATGAACACGGAGTTCGCCGTTACGCCCTGGCGGCTGGCGGATGTGCTGGCTTCTTTCCAAGGCGAGATTGAACAAGTCCCGCCCATGGCTTCCGCGGTACGCGTTGGGGGCAAACGCCTGTACGAGCTGGCGCGCCGGGGAATCACGGTATCCCGCCCCGAGCGCAGGGTTCATGTGTATTCGATTAACATTGAGCGCATTTGGAGTGAGGACCAGTCCAAACTGGGTTTCGGCACCAGAATTTTACTGCGCATTGCCTGTTCAAAGGGTACATATATACGTACTTTATGCCATGACATGGGCGCTGAATTAGGCGTGCCCGGCCATCTGTCTTTTTTAACCCGCACCCAAAGCGGCCCTTTTTCGTCAGCACAGGCCTGCACTGTAGAAGAAATTGAAGATTATGTGGATAAGGGCGATTTCAGCTTTCTATTACCCCCGGAAGCGGGGCTGGCGGAGTGGGTGAAGGTAAAGGTACACCCCCTCGTGGAAGAACGCCTCAAACACGGAAACTTTATCTTACCCGAACACCTCGTTGATGTCCCCGGGCCTCTGGCCATCGGTGAGCGGGTAGTCTTGCTGAGCGTTGAAGGTGAAATGCTGGCCTTGGCGGAAATAAAAAAGACGGACCAATTAATATGTCAACCCTTCCGGGTTTTTGCGGGGGAATAAAAGCTGAAGATAAACTGGATCAACCACAACAATTCCAAGGCGCGCAGCATAGCTTTAGGCACGTTTGATGGTGTGCACCGGGGTCATCAGCGCTTGCTGGAAGAGACGCGCAAGCGGCGCCCCACACAGGGAACAAGCTGTGTGTTCACCTTTGATGTGCCGCCCGAACAGTATTTTCGTGGCCGTTTCGCCCTGCTCACATCCTTCCCGGCCAAAGTAGATAAAATCTTGGCCCACGGCATAGAGGAAATAGCCTGGCTGCCTTTTAATCAGGAACTTGCCACCCTTGCGGCGGAAGATTTTATAACCGAGTTCTTAGTAAAGCAGCTGGCGGCAAGGCACGTAGTCTGCGGCTTTAATTTTCGCTTCGGCCGCGGGCGCGAAGGTGACGGTGCCTATCTAAAAAAGATGGGTGCTCGCTACGGCTACGAAGTCAGCGAAGTGGGCCCCGTCACGGGCTGTGCAGGCGAAACAATCAGCAGCACCGCCATACGCCGCCTCATTGCCGCCGGAAAACTAGAGCAAGCATCCCGCTATCTGGGCCATTATCCGGCCTATTTGGGAAAGGTAGTGTACGGTGAGGGCCGAGGCAGGCTCTTGGGTTTTCCCACCGCCAATTTGGAAATCAACCCGCTACTGCTTCTACCCGCGGAAGGGGTCTATCTCACTTGGTGCATTCTTGAAAACAACCTGGGAGTCCCCGCGGTGGCCTCCATCGGTAAAAACCCCACCTTTGCGGGCCGGGTGCAGACAATCGAAGCCTATATCTTGGATTTCGACGGGGATCTTTACCACCGAGAGTTGGAAATTCAGTTCCTGCAGCGCCTGCGGGGCATCTGTAAATATGATTCTCCCGCGGAATTACAAAAACAGATCGGCGCGGATATCTCAGCCGCCAGGCGGCTCGTGGGCGGATTTCATTGCCAAGCAGGGCGAATTGTGTTACGATAGCTAGTGGAAACCCTTTACTAGGAAAAACGCATCTCCGGCGTTTTTCTTGGGAAGCGGAGTTTTACAAAATTTTGGAGGTGCTGTTTTGATTACGCACGATGCAAAAACAAAAATTATTGATCAGTTCAGCAGGCATGAAAACGATACGGGCTCACCCGAGGTGCAGATTGCCTTAGTGACCAAGAGGATCCAAGAACTTACTGAGCATCTTAAGGTGCATAAAAATGATCATCATTCGCGCCGCGGGCTGTATAAAATGATCGGGCAGAGAAGGGGACTCTTGAATTATCTGATGAAAAAAGATATTGAGCGCTACCGTACTCTCATTGAAGAACTCGGGTTGCGCCGATAAATAAGAAGCGGGCAGCCCCCGCTTTTTTTGTAACTAACTGAATAACAAGAGTAAGGGCTATACTATTGTAAAGCCTAGAACAACATAAATGGAGGTTAAAATATGATCACCATGGTAACCGAGTTTCGCATGGAATTGGGCGGTAGGCCGCTCGTTCTCGAATTTGGTGGCCTGGCAAAACAGGCCAACGGTTCTGTTTTGGTCCGCTACGGCGATACCGCCGTACTAGTAGCGGCCACCATGAGCAAAGAGCCTAGAGAAGGAATTGATTTTTTTCCGTTGTTAGTAGATTACGAAGAGCGCCTGTATTCGGTGGGGAAAATCCCCGGTGGCTGGGGCAGGCGGGAAGGAAGGCCGAGTGAAGAGGCGATTCTTTCCGCGAGAATGATTGATCGGCCCCTACGCCCCTTATTCCCGGATGGTTTTCGCAATGATGTGCAAGTGGTGGCCACGATCATGTCTGTGGATAAAAACAATTCGCCGACCATTGCCGCCATGATTGGCGCCAGTGCCGCGCTGCACATTTCCGATATTCCCTTTGACGGCCCCATCGGCGGGGTAAATGTCGGTTTGGTCGATGGCAACTTTGTCATTAACCCCACCCTTGATCAGCAGGCAAAATCTGATCTGGATCTTACCGTTGCCGGCACGGAAGAAGCTGTGATGATGGTGGAGGCGGCAGCCAACGAAGTAGATGAAGATACCGCTTTAGAAGCAATTGCCTTCGGCCACAGAAAAATTCAAGAACTATGCCAGCTGCAGAAAAAAATCCGGAATAAAATCGGCAAAGAAAAAATAAAGGTTGCCGTATTCGAAGTGGAACAATCCATGCTGCAGTGGGTGCGCGAACAGGTGGAAGAGCGTTTGCCTCAAGCGGTGCAAACGGTGGAGAAGCTGGAGAGGGAACGTCTGATAGATGAAGTGGAGGCCCATGTACATAGCGCTTACACAGCGGCCTTCGGCGAAGAAAAGTACACCGAAGAACGGAAAAATCTCGCTTTTGCCTTCGATCGCTTGCTCAAAGAAGAAGTGCGGCGCTCGATAACAAAGGATAAGCTGCGGCCGGATGGGCGCAAACCTGAAGAAATACGGCCCATAACTTGTTCCGTTGGTGTCTTACCCAGAGTGCACGGCAGCGGCCTGTTTACGCGCGGGCAAACGCAGGCGTTAACCGCGTTAACACTGGGCTTGAAATCCGACGAACAAATGCTTGACAATCTTACGGATGAAGACAGCAAACGGTATATCCACCATTACAATTTCCCGTCCTACAGTGTGGGGGAAGTCCGCCCCATTCGCGGGCCCGGACGCCGGGAAATAGGCCACGGAGCGCTGGCGGAACGGGCTTTGCTGCCTGTCATCCCCAAAACAGAGGAATTTCCGTACACGCTGCGCCTTGTTTCGGAAATACTGGAATCAAACGGCTCTTCCTCCATGGCGAGCATCTGCGGCAGCACCCTCTCACTCATGGATGCGGGAGTACCGCTTAAACGGCCTGTTGCCGGGATAGCCATGGGCCTGATGATGATTGATGAGGATTATACAATTCTCACCGACATTCAGGGCATGGAAGACGCCTTAGGGGATATGGATTTTAAGGTGGCGGGAACTGAGCAAGGCATCACCGCTCTGCAGATGGACATAAAGATCGGCGGAGTAAGCCGGCAGATTATGAGCCAGGCGCTGGAGCAGGCCAAACAGGGCCGGATTTTCATCTTGGAAAAGATGAGCGAAGCCATCGCAAAACCAAGAGCCGAATTATCTCCATACGCCCCCCGCATCATTACGCTGGAAATTCCGGTTGATAAAATTAGGGATGTCATCGGGCCGGGCGGAAAGATTATCCGCAAGATAATCGAAGAAACAGGCGCCAGCATCGACATTGAAGATGATGGCACCGTCTATATCGCTTCGACCGAAGGCGGCGGCGGCGAAAGGGCCCGCAAGCTTGTGGAATACTACACCAAAGATGTGGAAGTGGGCGAGACTTACCTTGGTACCGTGAAACGCATCATGAACTTTGGTGCTTTTGTGGAAGTTCTACCGGGTAAAGAGGGCTTGGTCCATATCTCCCAACTCGCGCACCATAGGGTGAATAAGGTGGAAGATATCGTCTCAGAGGGTGACGAGGTCCTGGTGAAAGTAATTGAAATTGATCGGCAGGGCAGAATCAATCTTTCGCGCAAAGAGACTTTGCCTCCTGAGGAGGAATCCTAACTCTCTTAGAGAAATAACTTAATGGAAAGATAATGAAGCAGGTACAAACCAAATACCTGCTTTTTAATTTTTTAACAAGAAGGAAGGGTCCGCCCGTGAGTGTCTTAGCTTTTTATCCCCAACCGTCTGCGCTTCATTTGGCTGTGGGCCGCCAGGGCAAGTTCAAAACAGCCGCCCGGGCCCTAACCACCACACCCGAGCAGCTTGTCAAACAGCAGATTATCCCCTGGCTCAGCGGAGAAAACCTTCTCCACTCCATACAGTTTGTCGTTACTAGCGCCTATCTTCCGCAGATAGGCGAAAGCGGGCTATATCGGCTTACGCCCCCTTTGCCCCCCGTTACAATGGGCATCGGCCCTGTTTTAGCCGGCCTAACGGCCCGAGAACTCAAAGTCGAGGCTTATTTAGTCGATCCCACTACCCCACGTGAGTGCTGCCCCCAGGCCCTGATCACCGGCGCACCGGAATTTCCTCGAAAATGTTGTGGTGATGGTTTTATTTTCAAATATCTATCCCGCTTAGAAGGGGGCGGCCGCTTAATCGCCGCGCACCTAAGCGAGACAGTCCAAATTGGGGCCCTAAGCCACGGCCGGCTGCTGGATCTCAGTTCCAGTTCGCACGAGGGGGCCTTTGCCTTGCAGCAGGCGGGAGGGCTGCCTTTTGATTCCGTATTGGATTTATGCGAAAAAGTCGGCGACAGGCAGAAACTGCTGGACAAGATTAATCTTTCGGGCGGTTTTCGAGGCTACCTAGGCGATGTGGGCTTTTCTTCCTCCACTGCGGTGGAGGAGGAACAGATCTGGCAGGCCTTCAGCTACCAAGTCGCGAAAGAAATCGGCGCCTGCGCCGCAGTTTTAGAGGGCCGTTTTGATGCCATCCTACTTGCGGGCAGGCTCTTAAAAAACGGGGTTTTTACCGCGGCTCTAAAGAAAAGGATTGGTTTTTTAGGTACATTAGCCTTCTACCCCGAGGATCAAGGCTTACAAGCGCTGTTGGCGGGCGCTGAGCGCATTGTGGCGGGAGAGGCTATTTTAAACTATTAGCAAAGGAGGGTTACCCATGGGATTTTCCGGTCTTATGAAGAATCTACAGCACGCACCGGGCCAAAGCATGGCTGTTGCTTGGGGAGCAGATGAGGGGGTGCTGCAGGCTTGCTTCGCCGCAGTGAAGAAAGGGCTTTTGCGTGAAGTGTTTGTCACCGGGCCCCCGGAGGAAATTAAATCAATTGCCGCGGGCGGCAACGTCAACCTGCATGCTTTTACGCTGATCCCCGCCTCCAGCCCGGCAGAAGGAGCGGCTTTGGCTGTCCATCTGGTCAAAGAAGGCCGCTGCTCGATCCTAATGAAAGGAAACTTAAATACTAATATTATCCTGCGGGCTGTTCTCAATAAAGAACAGGGCATTAGGGCGCAGGCCCTGCTCAGCCACATTGCGGTGGTGCAACTGCCCGGGCCTCGGCTAGCACTTTTGACAGATGCGGCCATGAACATTCGGCCCGATCTGGGCGCCAAGGTTGAAATTCTCAATAACGCCATTCAATTCGCGTGGTCCATCGGCCTCACGAACCCCAAAACAGCCGTTTTAGCCGCGGTTGAATCTGTTAACCCGCAAATGCCCGAAACGGTGGATGCGGCGGCGCTGACCCTGATGGGCAGGCGCGGCCAATTTGCCAGACCGGCCGTTGTTGATGGCCCGCTGGCCTTTGACAATGCCTACTCGCCCGAGGCGGCCAAGCAGAAGAAGATTGACAGTCCGGTTGCGGGCCGGCCCGATATTTTCATGGTTCCTGAACTTGTGTCCGGTAATATCTTATACAAAGCCTTCTCCTATGTGGGCTTTCTGCCCACATCGGGCCTGATCTACGGAGCAAGCTGCCCAATTGTCTTAGTCTCTAGGGCTGATACGATGGAGAGCAAATTGAACGGAATCGCGATTGCTTGTCAGGCATTGAAGGAGTGAATCCGGTGGAACACCTAATTTTAGTAATCAATCCCGGTTCCACAAGCACCAAGCTTGCCGTCTATGAAAACAAAAAACAAAAGTGCGAAACGAGTCTGCACCATTCCAACGAAGATTTAGCCCGATTTGGCGAAATCGTTGAACAGCGCTCTTTTCGAGAAAAACTGATTGTGCGCTGGTTGGAAGACAAGGGCATACCCCTGCTGCGCCTTACTGCCGTTGTGGCCCGCGGCGGCCTTTTAGCCCCCATGCCGGGCGGCACGTACAGCATCAACACAACGATGGTATCACAGTTAGAACGAGGTTTGTATGGAAAACATGCCTCCAATTTGGCCGGGCTCATCGCCTACGATTTAGGCAGGCGCCTGAACATACCGGCCTATATCGTTGATCCGGTTGTGGTGGATGAAATGGAACCGATCGCCCGCATCAGCGGCCTGCCCGAAATTGAGCGCAAAAGCATTTTTCATGCGCTCAACCACAAGGCCAGTGCCAAAAAAGCCGCGGACCTAATGGGATGCGGATACGATCAGCTGAATTTAATTGTGGCCCACTTAGGCGGCGGCATTTCCATCGGCGCGCACCATCGGGGCAGAGTGGTCGATGTGAACAATGCCCTCACCGGAGAAGGGCCTTTTTCTCCCGAACGGAGCGGCAGCTTGCCTCCTGCTGACTTGATTAATTATTATTTTGACAACGGCTGCACAAAAGGCGAACTGATCCGCAAATTCGCCGGAAATTCCGGCTTAGTAGCCCAGGTGGGCACAAATGATTGCCGCCTCATCGAGGCCAAAATCGCCGAGGGTGACAGCCGCAGCCGACTTTATTTGGAAACGATGGCTTACCAAATTGCTAAAGAAATAGGCAGGATCAGCACCGTGCTGTGTGGTAAGGTAGATCAGATAGTTCTGACCGGAGGCCTGGCCTACTCCGCGGTGCTGGTGGGCGAAATCGAAAAAAGGGTAGGGTTTATTGCCCCGCTGCAGGTTTTACCCGGTGAAAACGAGTTAGAAGCTTTAGCGCTGGGCGCCTGGCGCGTTCTGGCCGGCGAAGAAGAAGTGCGTGATTATGCCGGAGGGGGGGTGAACAAATGAGGGGTGAAGTAATCGTTGATCAGGAGCGCTGCAAAGAATGCGGTTTGTGCATTACAGCCTGCCCCCATGACGTGCTGAGAATTTCCACCACTATCAACGCCAGGGGGTTCCATCCGGTGGAGGCCTATGCTCCCCAGAACTGTACCGGCTGTACTTTCTGCGCCCTGATCTGTCCCGATTTGGCGCTGACTATAAAAAGAAAACGTCCCGAAAGGAAGTGATCCCATGGCAAAAGAGTTAATGCGCGGGAATGAAGCCCTGGCCGAAGCAGCCATTCGGGCAGGATGTAAGGCATTTTTTGGATATCCAATTACTCCGCAAAACGAAATTCCCGGTTATATGGCTGAACATCTGCCCTTAAGAGGCGGTTTATATTTACAAGCGGAAAGTGAAGTTTCCGCGATTAACATGGTTTACGGTGCAGCCGGAACGGGGACAAGGGTGATGACCTCATCGTCCAGCCCCGGCATCAGCCTGAAGCAAGAAGGTATTTCTTATATTGCCGCGGGCGAACTGCCCTGCGTCATAGCAAATGTGGTGCGCTGCAGTCCGGGCCTAGGTGGAATCGCACCGGGGCAAGGCGACTATTTCCAAGCGGTAAAGGGCGGCGGCCACGGTGACTACCGATTGATCGTCCTGGCACCCGGCAGTGTCCAAGAGATGGCGGATCTGACCACGCTGGCGTTTGATCTTGCGGATAAATGGCGCAATCCGGTCATGATTCTCAGTGACGGCATCCTGGGCCAAATGATGGAGCCGGTAGAATTTTCGGAAGATTATACACCCATTAAGGTGGATAAACCCTGGGCCACCACCGGGGCGGTGGGCCGCAAACCAAATGTCATTAACACGCTGGACATAGTTCCCGAGTCTTTAGAGCAATCCAACTTCAGGCTTTTGGCCAAATACGACAAGATCAAAGAAGAAGAAGTGCGCTTTGAGGAAGTCAGTACGAATGATGCTGACCTAATCTTGGTAGGCTACGGAACTTCGGCACGAGTAGCCCGTTCCGCAGTAGAGCTGGCCCGAAAGCGGGGGCTTAAAGTTGGCCTCTTTAGGCCGATCTCGCTCTTCCCCTTCCCAGAGAAACAAATCCGTGCCCTAGCGGCACCTGAGCGCAGATTCTTGGTTGTGGAAATGAGCGGCGGCCAAATGGTCGAAGATGTACGCTTGGCGGTCGAAGGTCGCTGCCCCGTCCACTTCACCAATAGGATGGGCGGCCTGGTTCCCACGCCTGAAGAAGTGTTGGAGAAAATTGTAACCATCCTGGAAGGGAGGGGTAGCCGGTGAGGGTCGTATTTGAAAAACCTGAATCAATGACTGATACCCCCATGCATTACTGTCCGGGCTGTACTCACGGCATAATCCACCGTTTGGTTGGGGAAGCCATTGACAGCTTGGGAATTAGGGAACAAACCATCGGCGTTGCCAGCGTAGGCTGTTCTGTCTTTGCCTATGATTATTTTGACTTTGACATGCAGCAGGCCGCTCACGGACGCGCGCCAGCGGTGGCAACCGGTATTAAACGGGTTCTTCCCGATAAAATGGTCTTTACGTACCAGGGTGATGGCGATTTAGCCTCGATCGGCATGGCGGAGATCGTCCACGCCGCGGCTAGGGGCGAAAACATCACCGTGGTTTTTGTCAACAACGCTATTTACGGCATGACCAGCGGGCAGATGGCGCCCACCACTCTGATTGGCCAAAAAACCGCCACATCGCCGCGGGGGCGGTCCGTGGCGGAGACGGGTTATCCCATTAAGATGTGTGAGCTGTTGGCAACACTAGATGGGCCTTCCTATTTGGCCCGGGTTTCCAGCCATGATACCCGCCACATCATTCAAGCGGGGCGGGCAATTAAAAAGGCCTTTGAGATGCAGCAGCAGAAAAAGGGCTTTGCCATGGTCGAAGTGCTGTCCACCTGCTCCGTGAACTGGGGTATGACCCCTGCTAAGAGCATGGAATGGCTAGCTGAGAATATGATCCCCTATTATCCCTTGGGAGTCTATAAAGATATCACCGCAAAGGAGGGTAACTAATGGCCGGAATCATTATCGCCGGATTCGGCGGTCAAGGCGTACTCGTCTTAGGGCAGATGATTACTTACGCCGGCATGATTGAAGATAAAGCTGTATCTTGGTTCCCTTCTTACGGCCCCGAACAAAGAGGCGGGACGTGCAACTGCTCGGTGGTGATCAGCGATGAAGAAATCGGTTCACCCATTGTCAGCAGGCCGGACACGGCTATCGTCATGAATGCCCCATCGTTCGATCGCTTTGAACCGGAGGTGGCTCAGGGCGGACTTTTCATTTACAACTCCACTCTAATTCATAAGCAAGCGGATAGAGATGATATCCGCGTCGTCGCGGTGCCCGCCAACGAGATCGCTGAAGAACTGGGCAATGCCCGCGTGGCCAATATGGTGCTGCTGGGGTCGTTTATTGAGAACACCGGATTGCTGGATATTGCCAGTGTGGAAAAGTCCCTTGCACATGTTTTATCTGAGCGTCACCATCACTTAATCCCCCTGAACATGAAAGCTTTGGAGCGAGGTCGGGCATACCAATAGCAGCATCCCGTGTTTGAGAGGAGAAAACTGCTTTGGAATGCGCGCTTAGGTGGGGGATCGTTTTGGTCGTCCGTAATTTTCCCGGCCGGCAGGAACTGGAGGTTAGTCTGGATGGCCGCAGCAGCGGCGCGATTAATTATCCGGGCCTTACCGGGCCCTGCCAGCCCGGTGACAAAGTGCTGTTAAATACAACAGCTCGTGAATTAGAATTAGGTACAGGAGGTTGGCACTACGTTCTCGCCGTTTCGGGGCGAGAACGTAGTCTTTCTACACAGGGCCACATTATGAAACTGCGCTATACGCCGCTGCAGGGCAGGGTGCTGAGCGTCGAGGAAGAGGCCAGCCCCCATCATCAGATCATGGCGGCCGCCGATTGCTTGGAAGGTCTTCCTGTAGCAGTGGGCAGCCTGCACAGCCTACTGGCTCCCTTGGCTTGGGGTGTGCAAGCCCTTAAGGGGGGGAAGCGCTTGGCCTATCTTATGAGCGATGGGGCGGCTCTCCCCATCTTTTTCAGCCAAACGGTGCCTGTTTTAAAAGATATGGGCCTGATCACCCGCACGATCACCTTCGGCCACGCTTTTGGCGGCGATTTGGAAGCGGTAAACATCTATAGTGCCCTGTTGGCGGCAAAGCACGTCGTGGGTGCAGACTTTGCCCTGGTAACGATGGGGCCCGGGGTGGTGGGGACGGGGACGGCCTGGGGCACCACTGCACTGGAACAGGGTATTTTTCTTAATGCCGTCCACCAGCTCGGTGGCACCCCCGTTGTTGTACCCCGCCTGAGCGAAGGGGACGGGCGCAAGCGCCATGCGGGTTTGAGCCACCACACCGCAACCGTTTTATCTCGCATAGTAAGAGATCCGATCTGGCTGCCCTTACCTCTGTATTTCGAACCATTTTTGGCCCCGGAACACGAAGGCCTATTTGCCCGCCACCGCTTGCGTTGGGAAGACACACATGATCTTTTTTTGGGCCTTGCCGACAGCGGCCTTCCCCTAAGTACAATGGGGCGGGGGGTGAATGCGGATCCCCTCTTCTTTCACGGTGCATTGGCGGCGGCGCTGACCTTAACTGCAAATCTATAAAAGGGGGTAACGGTTTGGCGTTAGTGTACGCTGATTTGCATATCCACATCGGCAGAACAAGCGGCAACAAACCGGTGAAAATCACCGCTTCGCCTGCCCTTACTTTACAAAACATTGCCGCGGTGGCCCAGAACCAAAAGGGGCTGCAGCTGGTGGGGATTGCCGATGCGGCCTGCACAGGCGTGCTGAGCGACCTTGCCGCTCTAAAGGCCAAGGGCGAACTTCGGCCCCTTGCGGGGGGAGGCGCCTTGTTAGGCGGCCTTACGATTTTTTTCGGCAGCGAAGTGGAGATTTCTTACCCTCCAACGGGCGGCTCAGCTCATTTCTTGGCTTATTTTCCCCATCTTGAGCAGCTGGAGGGCTATGCCGCGGCTCTGAGGCCCCATGTGACAAACCCCTCCCTGTCCACCCAGCGCTTGCGGATCTGCGGCGATGCATGGCTGCAAATTGTGGCGAAAAATGAAGGGATTGCGGTGGCTGCCCATGCTTTTACTCCCCATAAGGGCGTCTACGGCAATTGCGTTTCGACACTGGGCGAAATGTTTGCTGCACCGGAGCAAATCGGCGGGTTAGAATTGGGCTTAAGCGCCAACACCGCAATGGCCCTCACCATTTCGGACACCCACAACTACGCCTATCTGGCTAACTCCGATGCCCATTCTCTGCAGAATATGGGCCGCGAATTCACGGTATATGATTTGCCCCGATCAGATTTTACACAATGGCGCAGGGCCCTACAAAACCGCGGCTCGGGGATTGTGGCAACACATGGCCTGGAACCTTTGTTAGGCAAGTACTATCGCAGTTTTTGCCCTGCCTGCGAATATTTAGCCCAAGGGCGCACAGCTGTGTTTTCCTGCCCCGGCTGCGGCTCGGGGATGATCCTCGGTGTGTGGGATCGCATTCGGCAGATCGCCGATGGAAGTGGAGCGGAACAAACCCGGCCGCCTTATAAAGCACACGTGCCCCTGCAGCTGCTGCCGGGAATCGGCCCCAAAACCTATGGGCGGATGATTAGTGAAATAGGCACCGAAATCGACATCTTGTATAATATACCACTGCAGGAGATCCGCGCCGCGGTGGGTGCAGCAATCACGGAACAGATAGCCGCGGTGCGCGCCGGTTCGCTATCCATTCTGCCCGGTGGGGGAGGAAAATATGGAAGGGTAACGAAAACGAAGAGGTGAGATGATGACAACCGTGATCCTAATCCGCCACGGCGAGACTTTGTGGAACCAAGAACGGCGCTATCAGGGGCAGCTGGACAGCCCCTTAACTGAACAGGGCCTGCGGCAGGCCCGTTTGACTGCGCGCTATCTGCAGCAATTTCCGCTCGATGCGGTTTATAGCAGTGATTTGGCGCGCGCGGCGCGCACGGCCGAGATCATAGCAAAATCGCATGGACTGGCCATTGAAACGGACCCGCGCCTGCGGGAGATGTCCTTTGGCGTGTGGGAAGGATTGACCCGCCATGAAGTGGTGGAAAAGTATCCGGAAGTCTACTACACTCGCTATCATGATATTTTGACCACCCGCGTCCCCGGAGGCGAACTGCCCGCGGAAGTCGCGCAGCGTTTCAGAACGTTCCTGAAAGAGCGGCTGCCCGGGCACTGCGGGAAAACAATTGCTTTGGTATCACACGGCGCCTGCCTGCGGTTAGCTCTGGCCGAATTCTTGGAAATGCCTCTGCGCAAGTCGTACTGCCTGCGCCTGAGCAACGCGGGTGTTTCCATCTTAACCTACACCGGGCGTAAAGACGGGTGCCTTTGGGAGATCAAATGCATCAATTCCACCGGCCATTTGGTTTAACATAAAATCTTCTCTGCAGGCATAAAGTTAGTTGATCCGCTGTAGAGAAGGGGTGGCAGAGATGTATTTGGTCGGTGCCGTGGGCGAGCTGGTGTTGAAATATTTTTATCGCCATTTGGCCTTGTATTTAGCTCTTTTTTTGCTGTTCAGCATAGGGGTGGGATTTGGTGCCCTGGCCCCGCAAAAGCTTTCGCCGCCCCAGCGGGCCGATTTGAGCGGTTTTTTGTCCAATATCTATACTTCGGCTGCTCAAAACGACTCGGCGGTAATTGGCAGAAGTGAGATTTTGTACCAAAGCATATTGGACAACGTGTTGAAAACGGCGGCACTTTTATTCGTTCTGGGCCTAACCGTAATCGGCGCTCCGCTTGTGCTGGGAATAGTATTCCTGCGCGGTTTCGTCCTCGGCTTCACAGTGGGCTTCTTGATCCAAGAGACATCCCTCAACGGCTTGATTCTAGCCGCGGCGGCGGTCCTGCCCCATAATGTTGTGGCTGTGCCTGCCATTATGATTGCCGCGGGGGGTGCACTAGCTTTCGCTTCCACCGCCTTTCAAACTATGTGCGGCTTATCGCAGCGCAGAATCTACGGACAGCTGCTCAGCAGCGGTTTCATCTGCATTTGCAGCTGCCTGCTGCTGACGGTCGCCGCTTTGATAGAAACATACCTGACACCGGTTCTGATTGGGTTAACGAGTGGCTTTTTGCTTTAGAAAAGGGGGGTTTTGTAGATTTTACGCGAATACCTGGCTTTCCTTCAGATCGAAAAGGGGCTTGCAGAGAACACGGTACGGGCCTATCGCAGTGATTTGCGGCAGTTCCAAACATACCTAAAAGAGCAGAGCATCTCTTGGGTTGACGTCACACAAAAAGATGTTGCCGCTTATTTAGCCGTTTTGGAAGGCCACTCGCTGGCGGCTAGGACCCGGGCGAGAAAGACGGCCGCCCTGCGCAGTTTTTATCAGTACTTATTGGAAGAACAAAAAATTGAACAAAACCCTTGCGCTTATCTGCCCACGCCGAAGCTGCCCCAAAAGTTGCCCCGGATCTTAAGCGAAAACGAAGTCTTAGCGCTGCTTGAGGCGCCCACTTTGGACAAGCCCGCGGGCTATCGGGATCGGGCCATGCTGGAAGTGCTGTACGGATCGGGGCTGCGAGTTTCTGAATTGGTGGGGCTCAATGTGGGAGACATTGATCCGATGGGTTTTGTGCGCTGTTTGGGCAAAGGCGGCAAAGAACGAATCATTCCCTTGGGGAGCCACGCACTCACGGCGGCCTTTAAGTATCTTCGCCATGCCCGGCCTAAGCTGCAGCCGAACCCGGGAGAAACAGCCCTTTTTCTGAACACGCGGGGCGGGCGCCTGACCAGGCAGGGGTTTTGGAAGATTATTAGGCACTGGGCCAAGCAGGCCGGGATCACAAGGGACATTTCCCCCCATATGCTGCGCCATTCGTTTGCCACCCATCTGCTGCGCCACGGGGCGGATCTGCGCGCCGTTCAAGAGATGCTGGGCCATGTTGATCTGGCTACAACCCAGATTTATACTCATTTAGAAAAGGGACAGCTCAGGGAGGTGTACCAAAAGACCCATCCCCGGGCTCGGAAGGAGAATTGACATGAAGCGTGCGATAATAGTCGTTTTAGACAGCGTGGGCGTAGGTGAACTACCCGACGCCCACCTATACGGGGATCAGGGCAGTAATACCTTGGGTAATGTGGCCAAAGCGGTGGGCGGTTTGCATCTGCCCAATGCCCAGCGCTTAGGTTTAGGCAACATTATCCCCGTTGAGGGGGTGCCGCCCACAAAAAAACCCCGCGCCGCTTGGGGCAAGATGGCTGAAATGTCAGCGGGCAAAGATACCACCACCGGACATTGGGAATTGGCGGGCTTGATTTTAGAAAACGCTTTTCCCACTTATCCCCGGGGTTTTCCCAAGGAGATCATTACCAAGTTTGAAGAACGGATCGAACGCGCGGCACTGGGCAACTATGCCGCCTCAGGTACCGTCATTATTGAAGAGTTAGGCGAGGAGCATCTGCGCACCGGTTTTCCCATCATCTATACCTCCGCGGATAGCGTCTTCCAAATCGCCGCCCACGAAGAAATAGTGCCCTTAGATACACTCTACGAGTGGTGCGCGATTGCACGCGGAATTTTGGTGGGCGAACATGCTGTGGGCCGTGTTATCGCCAGGCCCTTTCGGGGCGAACACGGCGCCTTCGTTCGCACAACCAACCGCCGCGACTTTAGCCTTGCCCCCGTGCGGCCCACTGTTTTAGATGCCCTCACTGCGGCGGGCACTCCCGTATACGGGGTAGGTAAAATTGAAGATATTTTCGCCGGCAGGGGCATTTCGGCCTCTTTTCCAAGTGAAAACAATGATCAAGGCCTTGATCAGATCCTGCGGCTCAGCAAGGAAAAACAGGAGGAGTGCCTGATATTTGCCAATCTGGTCGATTTTGACATGCTGTGGGGCCACCGCAACGATCCGGTGAATTATGCCCGTGGTTTAGAACATTTTGATCTACGCTTGGCTGAACTGTTAGCTGCACAGCAAAAAGAAGATCTGCTTTTTATTGTCGCTGATCACGGCTGTGATCCAACTACACCAAGCACTGATCACTCTAGGGAATACGTGCCCCTGCTCGTGGCAGGCCCCGCAGTGCGGCCCGTCCCTTTGGGGGTGCGAAAGACTTTTGCCGATCTGGCAGCTACGCTTGCTGACTTTTTTGCGGTAGACTACCGGACGGTGGGAACGAGTTTTCTTAAAGAATTGAACGAAAGCAGGTGACAACAGCCAATGCAGGCAGTTGATCTAATTCGCAAGAAACGAGACGGAAAGCGTTTGAATCGCTCAGAACTTGAATTTTTGCTGCAGGGGTATGTGCGCGGAGAAATCCCCGATTATCAAATGGCTGCTTGGAACATGGCGGTTTTTTTCCGGGGCATGGATGCTCAGGAAATAACTGATTTAACGCTGCTCATGGCCGCCTCCGGAGACACCGTCGATCTTAGCGGGATTAAAGGCGTGAAGGTGGACAAGCACTCCACGGGCGGGGTTGCCGATACAACTTCGCTGCTCGTGATCCCCTTGGTGGCCAGCTGCGGTATTCCGGTTGCTAAAATGTCCGGCCGAGGTCTGGGCCATACGGGCGGTACGGTGGATAAACTGGAGAGCATCCCGGGCTACCAAGTTGAGATTGAGCCGCAGCGCTTTGTAGAACAAGTAAATACAATCGGTGTGAGCTTAGTGGGCCAAACCGGTGAGCTGGCCCCCGCAGATAAACTTTTGTACGCGCTGCGGGACGTTACCGCAACGGTGGAATCAATTCCCCTGATTGCCTCTTCCATAATGAGCAAGAAAATTGCCGCGGGAGCGGACGGTTTTGTCCTGGATGTAAAGATGGGAACGGGCGCTTTTATGAAATCGGAAAGCGATGCGGTCGAGTTGGCCGAGACAATGGTGCGCATCGGCACATTGGCCAAACGATCCACAACGGCCCTAATCACCGATATGAACCAACCCCTGGGAGCAGCTATCGGTAATGCGCTGGAGATTAAAGAAGCGATCCTCATCCTACAGGGAGATCGCTTTGACCGGCTGACAGATCTCAGCCTGGAATTGGCCGCTGAGATGCTCCTTCTGGCCGGTTTTACGGATGACAAAGGCCGAGCCCGGCAAGTGTTAGAGACAAAACTGGCGAACAAAGAGGCACTGCAAAAATTCGGGGACCTCATTGCCGCGCAGGGTGGAAATGCCCGGGTTGTGGAAGATGTTTCTTTACTGCCCCAGGCCCGCTTTACAGCCACGGTGGAAGCACCGCAAACGGGCTTCATACACCGCGCCGATCCACTTCTGCTCGGTGAGATCGCCATGGAATTGGGCGCGGGCAGGGCCACTAAGGAAACGGTCATCGATCTTGCGGTCGGCCTGGAAGTGGAGAAAAAAATTGGGGACAGCATCCAACGGGGCGCCCCTTTGGTGATTATCCATGCCAATGACGAAAAACGATTGGCCGCCGCGGCGGAAAAAATACCCGCTGCCTTCACAATCGAAGGCGGGCGGGCCGCAGTTCCCCCCCTTGTTTACCGAAAAATCAGCGCAAAAGATGTATAATGGGGCCCCGCGCCCCATATTTATTGTAGGGGAAGGGGGAGGGGCCCTTGCGCACCAAGTTATGGGCTATCATTATTTTGAGCATTTTTGTAAGTTTGGGTGCGGCTGCAGATGCCCTGGAATTAGGCAGCAAAGCGGCCATACTGATGGATCCCTACAGCGGGCGGGTGTTTTTGGAACACAATGTTGAGGAGCAGATTCCGGTTGCTAGCATTTCCAAACTGATGACTTTGGTACTTATTCTGGAAGCGGTAGAAAGGGGCGAATTGGAACCGGACCACATCATCACGGCCAGCCCCTATGCGGCGAGCAAAAGGGGCACTAGGATCTGGCTTGAAGCCGGTGAACAGTTTACTCTGGAGGAACTCCTATTTGCGATCGCGGTCGGTTCAGCCAACGATGCGGCTGTGGCGGTTGCGGAATACATAGCGGGCAGCGAAGATAGTTTTGTGGAACTTATGAATCAGCGAGCGGCTGAATTGGGCTTAACCCAAAGCACCTTTGTGAACTGCACCGGCCTTCCGGTACAGGAGGGCAGCCCTAACTTAATGAGTGCCCGCGATGTAGGTATTTTGGCGGCCCATGCCCTGCGCGTGCCGGGCTTGATGGAATACGTATCTACGTATGAATATACCATGAGGCCCGAGACAACAAAGATTCCGGTCCTCTGGAACGCCAATAGGCTTTTGCGCCGCTATTACGGTGTGGATGGCCTGAAAACCGGGTTCACAACGGAGGCAGGGTACTGCATCGCGGTCACCGCTCAAAGGGAGCAGCTCAGGCTGCTGGCGGTGACTTTGGGGCATGAGAAGGAGGCAGACCGGGAAAGTGAAGCCAGGGCCCTTTTGGATTTCGGTTTCCGCAAATATCAAAGTGTGCTCCTTTATCCCCGGGGCGCGGAAGTGGCCGCTTTGGAATGCCCCAACGGCGAACCCCGCCGCGTACCGGTGGTGCTGTCCGCAGATTTTTATGTTACGGTGGAGAGAAGTAAAGAAATGGATTTGCAAACCAGGGTCAGCTTGGAGCACGATCTAAACGCGCCCCTGGCGGAGGGTATTACTGTTGGGCGCATTTGCGCCTTTTTTGCCGAAGATCCGGTAGGAGAGGGTTTATTGACAATTGGTGAACCGGTGAGAAAAGCCGCCTTGGGCACCCTCATCGTCCGCTTGGGCAAGGCTTTGGCCCAATCCATATATTAGACGGAATTTAGCCCAAATTTTTACTATTTGTTCTTTTTCGGCAGGTAAACGCTCTTTCACCAGCGAAATGTTGATCAATTGGAAAACGGGAGGGAGAACAGTGCACTACAGCATCGAAATGAAGGGACAAGCACTCATAACCGAGCTTGCGGGCGAATTTGACCTCCATTCGGCACCCGAGTTTAAGAAAAGCATTGCGGCCGTTTACGAAAGGCACCCCGGGGCCAAACACCTTATTTTCGACGTTCGCAATGTGACCTTTATCGATAGTTCCGGCTTGGGGGTCATCTTAGGGCGTTACAGAGAAATTAAGGGCAAGGGGGGCAGGCTCTTTTTTGTTAGGGCCACCCCTCAAATTAAGCGCATTCTCCAATTATCGGGATTTGATAAAATCTCAGAATTTGCCAATTCCACCAATGAAGTCTTGGAATGGATAAGGAGGCAGCAATAATGGAAAACACAAACTGGATCAAACTGGAATTTCCCAGTGACACCCGCAATGTGGGTTTTGCCCGCACCGCTTTGGCGCTGTTCGCTTCCCAGTTAGACTGGACCTTAGATGAACTGGAAGATATTAAGGTAGCTGTCTCCGAGGCCGTTTCCAACTGCGTGATTCACGGTTATCGCCTGCAAGAAGGCCTGATCAAAATTGAAGCCTCCCATAGGGATGACACTTTGGAGATTGTAATTGAGGATTCCGGCGCGGGCATCGCCGATGTGGAACTGGCCAAGCAGACCGGCTACACCAGCATCCCGGAGGAACGGATGGGGCTGGGCTTTACATTTATGCACGAATACATGGACGAAGTCCGAGTATCGTCGCAAGTGGATGCCGGTACGAAAATCAGAATGGTAAAAAAGGTCCCCCGGCGAGAGAGCTGAAATGGCAAAGGAAATGGACAAGACAAGAGAATTAATTCGCCTTTCGCAGCAGGGCGATTTGCAGGCTCGCGCCCGTTTAGTCCACGAAAACATGCCCCTGGTCAAGAGCATTGCGGGGCGGTTCTTGCAGCGGGGGTTGGAATACGAAGATCTACTGCAAATTGGTTCGATCGGGCTTTTAAAGGCTATCCGCGATTTCGATTTTTCCTATGATGTACGTTTTTCAACCTATGCGGTCCCGAAAATAATCGGCGAAATCAAACAGCAGCTGCGCCGCACTTCACCGCTGCGCATCGCCCGTTCTTTACGCAGGCTCGCTTCGGAAGCTATTGCAGCGAAAGACGACCTAAGCCAGCAGCTGGGCCGGACAGCCACCGTGAACGAAATAGCCGCTTATTTGAGAGTGCCTGCGGAAGAAATAGTGGCGGCCTTCGATGCCGTGCAGCCCGTCACCTCATTACAAGCCGCAATCTTACCCGCCCGGGAAGATTCACCCGAATTGGAGGACTTTATTTCCACAACGCCCGATCAGGAGCATTTTATGCTGAAACAGGCTTTGGATAATTTAGATCCCTTAGAGAAAAAAATCATCCTGCTGCGTTATTTTGCTGAGAAAAGCCAGACTGAGGTAGCGGAGGAGTTGGGGACTTCTCAGGCACAGATTTCCCGGCTCGAAGCGCGCATCGTACGCCAATTACGTCACGAACTTTAGAAAAGGTTGATTACAGTGATTGCCGACTTACACGTGCATACCAACGAATCGGATGGCACCTGGACACCCAAACAGCTTGTTGTGGAAGCAGCTCGGCGTTCATTGGCGGCCATTGCCATTACCGACCATGATACGACGGCGGGAATTGAAGAAGCCCGCCGCAATGCCCCGGATACGCTGCGAATTATTCCCGGAGTTGAGCTGAGCTGCAGCACACCCCAGGCGGCGGAGATCCACATTCTGGGCCTGTGGATCAACGAACAGACACCCTCGCTCCAAAAGCAGCTGGAGCTGATGCGGCAATCGCGGCTGGCCAGAATGGAAAAAATCCTGGAGCGTTTACACGATCTGGGTATCCCCATGTCACCCGGGGAGGTCACCAAGTTTGCCGATAAAGGTGTACTCAGCCGCAGCCACATTGCGGCCGCTTTAGTGGCGCGCGGGGCAGTGGCTACAAAAAAAGAGGCCTTCGCCCGCTACCTCGATGCCGGTGCGCCCGCGTATGCACCCCGTTACAAATTGGAACCGGAGGCAGCGGTGGAACTGATCACAACCGCCGGAGGGGTCCCCGTATTGGCCCATCCCGGCCTATTAGAAGACTTGATTGTTCTACCACGCCTGGTGGCCGCGGGCCTGGCCGGTTTAGAAGTAGTGCATCCTAGCCACGATGAGGCCCAAACTAGGTTTTTCCTTGGGCTGGCCCACGACCTGGAGCTGCTGCCCTGCGGCGGCTCGGACTGCCACGGGCCCGGCGGGAAAGAACGGGTTTTTTTGGGCGAATACACCATCCCTTGGGAGTGGGTTAGAGCCCTGGCACCCGAGCATTGGTGATTATTTCCGGCAGGGCATTCGCTTGCGGCCTAGAAATAATCAACAGAATCTCCTGGAACGGATCAGAAGTCGCAGCTAATTTGCATCCTAAGGGAGTTGGGGAAATGTCACAGGTCGCGGAAGACAGCATCGCTCTTAAACTGCTCAAACCCGAGCGATGCCGTGTTTTGTATCAGATCACGAAACATGGGGAACCTATCGGAGAAATTGCCCTGGACCAAATCGCCTGGCGGAGCGGTGAAGCAGAATTAAAAATTTCCATCGACGACGCAAGACTGCACAACCACGGTTATGGTACACAGGCAATTCTCTCTCTGCTTGAACAAGCCTTTGGCAAAATGAACCTCAAGCGCATCTACCTGCGGGTCCACGCTCGCAACGCGATCGCTTTGCGGTGCTATGAAAAGGCGGGTTTTAAAAAAGAGGGCCGCCTGCAGCGGCGCACCGAACAAAGCGTTCGTGAAGTGATCTATCTGATGGGCATCACTAGGCAAGATTTTCTCGCCCAAGGCCATCACAAACCTGAAGCCGTTTAGAACCGCATCTTTGCGGTTCTTTTCTTTTTATCCCCCAAAAGTTGGCCTGTCCCTCGAATCTTATAATCAGAGCCAACCCCGGCAAGGATTTTTGGGGTTAATGTCGAAATGAATATGGTGTCTTTTTCTCAGCTAAAGCAAATGGAGGGGTAGCGTATGCTCAAAATTTTCAAACTCGGCGGACCGGTCATGATTCCTTTACTGCTTTGTTCGGTTTTTGCAGTGGCAATTGGA
The DNA here is from genome assembly GCA_964626065.1 of uncultured Clostridiaceae bacterium. GTDB lineage: Bacteria > Bacillota > Limnochordia > Darwinibacteriales > Darwinibacteriaceae > UBA3910. Next base: position 83,064 of record CAZVDE010000001.1, read on the forward strand.
ATCGAAAGGCTGTGGTACCTACTGCGAGGCAGGGTTGATACTAGCGATTTAATTGAGGATATCAGGCTTTCACTCGGCCAGGGCAAGGTGCTGGAAGCAATGCAGATTGCCAAGAAAACGAAAGGGCCGGTTGCGACTGTGCTCGCCGCGGGAATAGCCCACTATGACCAGGACCGCGAAAATATCCAAAACCACATGCAAACCGTGGGCGATGAGGAAATATTTAAAATGGAAAGGCGCATAAGCGCCCTAGAGGTAATCGCCATGATCTCGCCCCTCTTGGGCATTTTAGGTACCGTAACCGGCATCATCAAAAGCTTTAATGTCATGGCCGCTCTGGAAGGCGTGGCCCAAGCCGCCGTTTTAAGCGCGGGCATCGCTGAAGCCTTGATTACGACAGCCGCGGGTTTGATTATCGCTATTCCCACTGTTGCCCTAACGGCCTACCTGAATGGCATCATAAATTCGCAGGTAGCGGATTTGAATAAAAGGTCCACCGAAATCCTAAACATTCTCACTTCAAGGGGTGAGTTTTGATGAATTTCCGCCGGACCAAAAAATTCAACCGCGGCCCAGACATTGTTTCCATGATTGACATTGTCTTTTTTCTCTTGGTCTTTTTCATGATTTTTACCACCATCAAGACCACTCCGCTCGGCGTAGACGTTGAACTTCCCAAGGCTGTTACCGGAACACCCCAAAGCAGCACCAGCTTTGAGGTGTTGGTGGATAAATCGGGGGCTTTTTATGTGTCCGGCAAAATCGTGAGCGGCAAAGAATTGGAAGCTAAAGTGGTGGAACGCCTCAAAGTCAACCCCGATTTGTTTGTGATCGTTAAAGCGGACAAACAAGTACGTTACGAACACGTTGTGGCCGCTTTGGATCATATCCGCGGTGTGGGCGGTTATCGATTGGGGCTGGCGGTGGAGAGAGATTCTTAGACGGGAGGAGAGAGACCTGTGTATAATCCTTACGGCAGTGGGCCCGGTTTAAACCGTTTCTTACTGGTGTCGGTGGTTTTGCATGCCCTGCTTTTTGTGGCATTGCCCAACTTAGACAGCATGTTCGAACCGGACGTGCCCAGTATGGCCGGTGGTGGCGTTGTCCAGATCATGCACATAGAAAGCTCGGCAGTTGCTCGTCTATCTCCTGTAGTTGATCCCGCCTCGCAATCCACCACCCCGCGAGTAACAGAACCGCGGCCGCGGCCGGAAGTGCAGGAACAGAAGGACGCTGCCGAAAAAGCAGCGGCATCGGCGCAGGAAGCGCAAGTTCCGGATGTAAGCGTAGAGCGGGGACAGCCTGTCACGCCTGAACAGCCTCAGGCCCCCGAACCGGCTGTGCGGGAAGAAGCCGGAGCGGAGGGCGAAGGGGAAATCTTGACCAGCCCGGATGGCCCGGAGGTAGTCGTCGAAATGGAAGATTACGAAGATGACCCATCTGCTGCGGACGAAGAGGATCCCGGCGGAATCAGCGGTTCAGGTACGGGCACCGCGGGTGAAGAGGATGAAGCGGGAATGAGTGCATCGGGCGAAGGCGAAGCAGAATCGGCACCACCAATCCCGGCGCCGCCCGCCAGCGGCAGCTCTGTCTATCCCGGCGGAGGCGGCCCCGTTTTTCCCAAAGACGCCGCGCACGGCCGAATTGAAGGTTCGGTCAAAATGCTTGTGAGCATATCCACCGAAGGCAAACTGCTGGGCTACTACAAGCTGGCTTCTTCAGGCGATGAACTGCTCGATCAACATGTGTTCAAATACATTGAAATAGACTTTGTACCCATACCTTTAGAGTATGATTATTCCATGGAAATGACGATTTCTTTCCGCGATTTCACGACCGGCGTTGAATACGGTGAAATTCAGTGGTTAAATGTACCGTGAGGAAAGGTGGAAAAAAATGCGAAGACGACTGCCGTTGGCCGTATTTTTCTTGGCCTTGACTCTGCTCATTATGGGCGCCGCCGTGCGAGCGGAGCAGCCTAGATTAGTACTTGACAATCAATATATCCGCATTGTGGTCAACAATAGGGAAACGGACAAGGGCCGCTTTGCAGTGGGAACAACGGGCGGGGACCCCAATAGGGATACTGATCGCAACAAACACCTCATTTATGGAGGCGACGATCCCTGGACTTCCTATACCACAATTAGAGTGGGCAGGCAAAATTATGTTTTCGGCAGCCCAACCGAAAGAAGGGCAGGCTACCGCGGGCAATACGGAGAGATGATTCAAGCCCCCACCATTGTTGATAACTCGATTCAAAGCTGTTGGCGGCTTGGGCCCTTAAAGGTATGGCAGATTCTCACCATCACCCGCGGCTCAACAACCGGGCTGATGGACACGGCGCGTATTGAGTACCATCTGGAAAACGAGGATTCGATCTCCCACTTTGTGGGCCTGCGGTTGATGCTGGACACAATGCTCGGTTCCAACGATGGCGCCCCGTTTTTAGTGGAAGACAAACAAGTTGACTCTGACACAGGCTATCTGGGCGAAAAGGTCCCACAGCATTGGCTCGCTTTTGATTCGTTGGCCGATCCCCAGGTGATTTCTCAGGGCACGTTGGTCGGGGCGGATCTGACCGCACCCGATGAAGTTTATTTCACCAATTGGGGCAGTCTGGCCGATAATATTTGGCATTTTGATCTCACGCCGGGCAGAGATTTTCTGCGTGCCGGGGAATACGAATTGGACAGCGCAATAGCCATTTTTTGGAAGGAAAAGCCCCTGGCACCGGGCGAGTCTCGTAGTTTTGTATCCTATTACGGCCTAGGCGGCGTAACGATTGCGCCCGGGGATCTTTTCGTAGGGCTGCATTCTCCCAAACAGATTACAGCCGATCCGGATAAAAGAGAGACTTTCCCCATTACCGCCTATGTGCAAAACGCGGGGGAGGGCGAAGCGCTGGATGTTACGGCCGAATTACAACTGCCCCGAGGCCTAAAGCTTGTTGGGGGCTCGGCAAAGGCGAATCTGGGGAATTTGCCCCCGGGCGATATGAGGCCGATCAGCTGGCAGGTGTGGGCAGATGGCAGCGTTGATGACGTCTTGGTTTACAAAGTAGAGGTGAAGGCCGAAAACAGCGATGCCAACTCCGCCAAGGAGAGCATCCAAGTAGTCAGCCCGGCTCAGCTGAAGATTTCCTTCGAAGTACCGGAAACATTACAGATCAGCGATGAACAATATTACCCGGCTGCCTTTGAATTGAAGGCCCGGGTGCGCAATGAGGGGGGCCTGCCGTCTTATGGCAATATATTTGAAATTTCGCACCCCTTTTCGGTGCTCTTGAAAAAAGAAAGCCAAAAGAGGTTTGTGCCCATCGTCGATGCCGGCGAGGAAGTTACCCTCTCCTGGACTGTCCGTCCAACAGATGGTTTCCGCGGCGGAAATTTGTATTACGGTTTAACAATGCAGAGCGAAAAAGGGCAGCAGCCCGCACTTAACCGCTCCACATATGCCCCCGATTTGCTGCCCAAGATCTGGGTCGGTCAACCGCAGTTTAGCGGCGGGTCGCTCAAGGCGGGCGGCCGCTTTCAGGTAGCGATTTGGGCCACGAATGTGCCCGATCTCGCCAGCGCCGAATTGGAACTGGACTTTGATCCCGAATTGCTGGAAATTGTGGGCGGTTCTTTGGATATTTCCCAAGGAACGCTGTTCGCCGCGGCGGACAGCCGCTGGCAGATACCGAGAGTTTTCAATGACACGGGCAGCGTTATAGGTTTTCGGGGCGAATGGACAGGAGAGCCTTTGCCGCCCTTAAGCTACGGCACCCTGTTTACCGTCCACTTTAAAGCTAAACAAGCGGGTTTGGCCGTCCTCGGCCTAGAACATGTTACAATCAGGGACAGTGAGGGCAATCCCGTGGACTGCGACATTCAGCACGGAGAGTTGATTATTCAACCTGAGTAGGAGGTTCTTAAATGAACAAGAAAAAGGTTATTTGCACTCTGCTTAGCGTCATTTTGTTTAATCTGATCGCATCGGCCGGTGCAGCCGCCAGGCCAACCGACGTCCCGGTGGATCACTGGGCGTACCACGCGGTTAATACCGCGTTGAGCAAGAATTACTTAAGTGTTTTTGAAGACGGTACTTTCAAGGGGAGCGGCGCGGTGGATCGCTATACCCTGGCTAATGTCATCTATCTGCTCTTGGAAGAAATACAAGTGGCGGAGATTAAGAAAACGTCCGCTGAATTGACCGAGATTCGCGATCTGTCCTTGCAGCTGGAAAAGGATCTGGGCTTGTGGTATGCGGATCGGGAAGCACTGCAGGAAGAATTGAAAAAAATGAGAGAAGGGGCCATCGCTGCGGATGAACGGCTATCTCGCGTAGTGGAAAGCCAGCAAACGACAAGTGCCGGACAGGAAAAACAGATTCAAGACCTGCAGGCCCAGCTGGCAGCCGTGGACTTCAGCATCGATGAAATGCTGGGTACGCTAAAGACCATGGCCTCCCAAATCCAAGGGCACCAGGCTTCTTTGGGAGATAAAGACGAACTTCTCGACGATCTGGTTGATGCCTTGCTGATCTTGGACGAACAGGTCTATGCACATGAAATTGCCCTGCAGGATCTTGAAGGACAGCTCGGCAATCTCGCGGCGGAAAAAACGTTAGGGTTTGCGAAGCTGGAAGCGGAACTTGCGGAACAGATTGCTGTCATGGACGGGCGGAACAAGGAACTGGAAACGAATCTGCGAAATCTGGCCGCACTGCTCAAACAGGAAACAGAAAAGGGTAAGGCTTTAGCCCTGGAACTGGCGAAAACCGAAGGCAACCTCGAGGCTATGGAAGAGAACATAAACAACTTGCGTCACGATAAGAGTGCAATCGAAGCGATCAACGCAAACATCAAAGCACAGGTCGACTCGGCTTTTATCAGAGAAAAACGTTTAGAAAGCCAGATTAAAGAACTGGAAGAAGAGTTTACGGCTTATAGGGCTTCCGCTGAAAAAGAAATCAAATCCTCTAAGACGCTGGCCATGGTTGCCATAGCGGTAGGAGCAATCGGGGCGATAATAGGCGCATCAATGGGAGCGGGGCTGTAAGATAACGTCCTTAGTCATAAACCTTCCTTAAGAAAGCGGGGTGGCCGGGCCACTCCGCTTTCTTGCATACTTTCCCCCTTTTCCAGCATAATAAGAAAGGTTAAGCGAAAGGGGGATTTCATGGAACCCAAGGAGTATCAACAACTAGTCCAGCAGAACTCCGCGCCGCGGCCGATCGTAAAAAACACGCTCATGGCCTTTTTGATCGGGGGGCTTTTTTGTGTTTTGGGCCAGGTGTTCTTAGATATTGCTTTGCTGATTGAAAGCACAGAAATGGAAGCGGCGGCAGTCACTTTAGCGGCCATGATTTTCGTCGGTACCGTCCTGACCGGCCTGGGCGTATACGATGAAATTGCGGAAGTGGCCGGGGCGGGGGCGGCAGTGCCCATCACGGGTTTTGCTAACACTGTTACCTCTGCCGCTATGGAGTTTCGTAGGGAAGGGTTTTTGTTGGGAATGGGAACGAAAATGTTTGTGATAGCCGGCCCGGTTATTGTGTATGGGATTCTTTCCGGTTTTATAGTGGCCTTGCTTAAGGCCTTGTTCACCGGGTTATTTTAGGGAGGGTTGTTTAGTTGGCAAACAGGCTAGGCAAGCAAACGGTGACATTCAGCACCCAGCCCAGGCTGCACAGCAGCTACACCATAGTAGGCCCTTTGGAGGGGAAGGGGCCCCATGCCCTGGATTTCCAAGAGATTCTCAAGGACGACATGCTGCGGCAAAAAACGCCGGAAAAGGCGGAAAGGCTGATGCTGGAGACGGCAATTGAAAAAACCCTATCTGCCGGGCAGCTCAAACCCGCTGATCTGCAATTCTTTTTAGCCGGTGATTTGTTAAACCAAATAACAACCTCTTCCTTAGCGGCCCGCAATTACCCCGTATCCTTTTTGGGTTTGTACGGAGCCTGCTCCACTTTCCTGGAGGCGATGGGCTTAGCCGGTGTCCTGCTGCAAGGCGGTTTTGCCGAAAAGGTCTTGATCGGTACCGCCAGCCATTACCAAACGGCTGAAAGGCAGTTTCGCTACCCGGTGGAACTCAATGTGCAGCATACCGAGATCAATCACCATACCGTGACCGGCGCCGCAGCCGCGGTGCTTTCCAATGTGGGGGCGGGGCCGTGCCTGACGCATGCCACCTTCGGCTCGGTAACGGATTGGGGGCTGAAAAACGCCCAAGATCTGGGCAGCGCCATGGCCCCCGCAGCATTTTCCACCCTCAAGCAGCATCTTACGGATACCCAAAGAACACTCGAGGATTACGATCTAATCCTGACCGGGGATTTAGGTAAGCAGGGTAGTAAAATGCTGAAGATCTTGCTGCAAAAAGAGAATTTTGCCGGTCTGGACCGCTTGGAGGACGGAGGCGCCCAAATTTACGGATCCGATCTTAAGACGGGAGCGGGCGGAAGCGGGGCCGCTTGTGTTGCGGTGATGACATTAGGTTATCTTTTGAATAAGCTAAATGCAGGGCGCGTCAAACGGGTGTTGGTAATCGCCACGGGGGCGCTTTTAAGCGCCTTGTCCGTGGGCCAGGGTGAAACGATCCCCTGTATAGCACACGCCGTTGCCTTGGAAAGATAGGAGGACATTATGCAGTACCTAATCGCTTTTGCGGTGGGAGGTGCAATCTGTGCCGCGGCCCAGATCATCCTGGACACGACCAATTTGCAAGCGGCACACATTCTTGTCGGTTTAGTTAGTTTGGGGGCGATCTTGAGCGGTTTGGGATTGTATGAACCATTCCAAAAATTTGCGGGAGCTGGTGCTTTAGTGCCGGTGTTAGGCTTTGGAAGCTCAATTACAAAAGGGATGCTGTCCGAAATAAAAAGATTGGGATGGGAGGGGTTATTCACCGGGGCTTTTGAAATCACGGGACTGGGTTTGGCCGCCTCCATCGTCTTTAGTTCCTTCACCGCTTTACTGCGCCAGCCCAAAAAATAATGCAAGAACCCCGCCCCGGTCGGCCGCTTGGCTGCCCGGGGTTCGTTTATTCTTCTTTCGGGGAGGAAAACATTCCCACAAGTAGAAGTATTTACAGGAACTTCTGTACGGGTTATCCGAAAAGGGGGATCTTATGAAAGAGAGACAATTAGTAGTATTTCGACTGCATAATGAGGAATTCGGTGTTGAGATTACAGATGTACGCGAAATAGTCAAGCCGCGGCACATTACCCGTCTGCCCCATGTAGCGGATTACATTGAGGGCGTGACTAATTTGCGCGGCGAAGTAATCCCCGTGATCTGCCTGCGCAAGCGTTTCGGTTTAGATGCCCAGCAGGATACACAAGATACCCGCATTATAATCCTGGAAATTAACGATAACATGGTCGGCTTTATTGTGGATGCGGTCACGGAAACACTGCGTTTAGCCGAGGAGGCTATCGAGCCGCCCCCATCCAGCATTGCCGGGCTGCGCGCCGATTACCTGGCGGGTGTGGGCAAGCTCGACGATCGCTTGCTGATCCTATTAGAGGTAGACAAGATACTTACGAGCGAAGAGCAGATCCAACTGCAATCTCTGCCCAAAGAAGAACAAGTTGAGGCCGCAGCGGAATAATCAGGCCTTAGCTTAAGCAGCGGCCCCCATGTGCCGATAGAAAGAACAGGGGGCTTGATGCCCCGGTAAAGGAGGTGGGTTTCGTGCATGATATTTTATCTCAGGAAGAAATTGACATGTTGATTCGAGCCGCGGGACAGCCTGACCACGAGCTGGAAGAAGACGCGGCCGCCGAGGAAGAACCTCTGTATGATTTCAGCAAACCTAACAAGTTTTCCAAAGAGCATCTGCGCGCACTGCACAGAATCCACGACCAGTTTTCGCGCACCTATTCGGGCTTAATGTCAGCCAAACTTCGCAACCGCCTGGAGCTGCGTGTTCATTCCATCGAACAGCTGGCTTTCGGGGATTTTGTCAGTTCCCTGCCAAACCCTTCTGTCCTAAGTGTTTTCCATGTGCAGCCCCTAGAGGGTTATGCCGTTTTGCAGTTCACGCCCGATATTGCCTTTTTACTGCACGATCGCCTCTGTGGCGGTGATGGGCAGCCCATGGGGAGGGCGAGGGGGTTGACTGATATTGAAGCCGCGGTGCTGAGGCGGCAAGTGATCAGTGTTTTTTCTTCACTGCTTGCCGACGCCTGGCAGGACGTGGCCGAACTGAAATTTGGACTGGATTATATAGAAAGCAACCCGCAGTTTCTCCAGATTGCATCGGAGCGAGATGTAATTGCCTTAGTGACTATGCGTTTTGAGCTGAACGGAATATCGGACATGATTACCATTTGCCTGCCCCATCGCACTTTAGAACCGATCATGAAAGATTTGACCCAAATTCGCATGTTTGAATCGCTGCGCAGGCCTGACCCGGCCGGAATTGAGGCGCTGAAAGCCAAGGTCCGGGAGGCGATTGTCCCCGTTGAGGTAGAGTTGGGCAGAGCGAGCGTCACGGTACAGGATCTTTTAGATTTGGCCAAGGGAGACGTAATTCCCCTGGACCGCAAGAAAAGCGAAACATTAGATGTCAAGGTGGGGACCATGACTAAATTTAAAGGGACACCGGGCAGGCTGGGATCCCGCCTGGGTGTAGTAATAACAGCAGTCTGCGAAGGGGAAGGGGGGCCCACGGATGAACGATGAAATGCTATCTCAAGAGGAATTGGATGCCCTTCTCGCTCAGCATCAGAGCCAAAAGGAGCCGCCCGAAGAAACGGCCGCGTCACCCGCAGCCGCTATTTTCGATGTAGATGATTTTCTCAGCCCGGACGAACAGGATACCTTGGGCGAAATAGGCAATATATCTATGGGTTCGGCGGCTACCGCCCTAAGCACATTGGTCAACCGCAAAGTCAGCATTACCGTGCCTGATGTAGGTATAGCCACGCCTAGATCGTTAAGCGAATCCTACCCCATCCCGTGTATTGTTGTCAATGTCAACTACAGCGAGGGCCTGAGGGGGCAAAACATTTTAGTGATTCGTGAACGGGATGCCTTGGTTATTGGTAATTTAATGATGGGCGAAGATGGAACCGAGCTGCCTGCCGAACTTGATGAAATATATCTTAGTGCCGTCACAGAAGCGATGAATATGATGATGGGGTCAGCATCAACCGCTATGTCTGAATTATTCGGGCAATTAATTGAGATTACACCCCCAACCGCCATGCGGCGCGATCTCTCGCAAGATGCCCTGGCGGAGGACATGCCCCACGAAAACCCCGCCGTAACCATTTCCTTTAAAATGGAAATAGGCGATTTGGTTGACAGCTCCATACTGCAGGTTATAGATACCGATTTCGCCAAAGAAATGGTCTCCAGGCTTATGCCGCCTGAGCCCGAGGAAGAACCGGAGGTAAGAGCGGAGACCGCATCCTGGGCGGACTTAAAACAAGAAACGCTCGAGACGGGCAGCCCGCAAGCGGTTGCTTCTGCTTTTGAATTGACTCAGGATTTGGGCAACATCAATATCGATCTAATCCGGGATATTCCCGTTCAAGTCAGGGCAGTATTGGGCCGGACCAAAATGTCCATTGATAACATTCTACGCCTAGGTCCCGGCCATATCATGGAACTTGATTCTTTGCACGGGGAACCGATTGAACTTTTTGCCAATGATACTTTGGTCGCCCGGGGCGAAGTGGTCGTTGTGGGCGAACAATTCGGCGTGCGCATTACGGAAATCGCTACGCAAAAGGATCGTATTGTCAGCATACGCTAAGGGGGAAGTTCATGGATATCAGTGCCTTTAAAGACGTCTTCGCCGCAGAAGCAAGGGATTATCTGCAGGCCTTAAATAGCGATCTACTCAGTTTTGAACAAGAGCCGACCAACAGAGCAATTTTAGATGAAATGTTCCGAGCCGCGCACAGTCTAAAAGGGATGGCCGGCACCATGGGTTTCGACGAACTGGCCGAATTCACCCATGAGATGGAAAGTGTGCTGGATCTTCTGCGCCTGGGAGAAATTGCCGCCGCAACGCATGTAATAAACGTATTATTTCAAGCGGTGGACACATTAGAGGTTCTTCTGGAACAAACAATTAACGATCAAGCCATCGACCCTTTCCGCCAGGAACTTGCTGCTCTACGGGCCTTAAGCACCCAGCAGGAGCCCGGCCGCGAGGAGATCTTAAGCGGTGTAAATGAAATAAACGGAGTCCAGCTGGACGAATTTGATCGAGAAACGATCAAACAGGGCGTTGATCAAGGCTTTAACGCTCTGGAAGTAATCATTACTTTGCGCGCCAAGACCATTCTTAAATCTGTCCGAGTTTATACTGTTTTTCAAGCTTTGGAAGAAGTGGCCACGGTTATCAAAAGCAACCCGTCGGTGCAGGATCTGGAAAACGAGAGCTTCGGCGTGCAGTTTGCCGTCGCAATTTTGACCAAACAATCGGCGGACGAAATCCGCGCCCTGATCGAAGGCATTTCCGAAATCGAAAGGGTAGCGGTATCCAAAGTCGATTTAGAAGTGAAAGAAGAACGGGTGCCTGCGCCGCCGCAAGGCTCGGAAAGTGCCGCAACTGTGGAAACCCGCGGAAGAACCGTCGTTCGCGGGGCGCGCACAGAAGCGCTGGTGCGGGTAGAAACGGAACGCCTGGACAAGCTGATCAATCTCATCGGGGAGCTGGTGATCAGCCGGACCCAAGTCGTGGAGACAGCCCGCGTGGACGAAAATTCGGAACAAAAAAATGCCTTGCTGCAGCTCGATCGAGTCACTACTGAATTGCAGTATGCGGCCATGAGCCTGCGGATGGTTCCCTTGAAACAGGTTTTTGACAGATTCCCCCGGATGGTCCGAGATTTGGCCCAAGCCAGCGGAAAACGCATCAACCTCGAGATTTTCGGCGAGATGACGGAACTTGATCGTTCGATTGTCAACCAGATTGCCGATCCTTTAGTGCATCTGATCCGCAATTCCATTGATCATGGGTTGGAGCCGGAAGAAGAACGCACCGCCAAAGGCAAACCAGCGGCAGGCACGATCCGCTTGGGGGCTCGCCACGAAGGGAGCCACATTCTGATTGAAATCAGCGATGACGGCCAGGGCATTTCAGTCGATCAGATCCGCTCTAAGGCGGTGGAGCGGGGGTTATTGCCACCCGAACATGACGAGATCGGCTTTAAACAAGCGGCTGACCTTTTGTTCAGCCCGGGGTTCAGTACCGCCAAGAAAGTGACCGATCTATCGGGCCGCGGCGTCGGGCTTGATGCCGTTAAAGCCACGGTAGAATCGCTAAGCGGAACGATCGAGATGCATTCCGAACCGGGTAAATCACTCACCACCACCATCAAGCTGCCGCTGACACTGGCTATAATTAAAGCACTGCTAGTTGTGGTTGACGGCGAAACTGCCGCCATTCCCCTGCAGGCGGTGCGGGAGAACATTCAAATTGAGCGCAGTGAGATTAAAACAATCCAGCAGCACAACGTAATTATGCTGCGCGACGAAGTACTGCCCCTCTACGATTTAGCCGCCTGCCTTGGTTTTAGACCGCTTACAACTGCCGGCCCCTTATCCGTGATAGTCTTGGATATCAAAGGCGAAAAGGTCGGGTTCATTGTGCAGGATTTGGTTGGGCAGCAGGAAATTGTTATCAAGTCGCTCGGGGGCATTGTTAGGGATATTCAGGGTATTGCCGGTGCTACCGTTTTGGGTAACGGCAAGGTTGCACTTATACTCGATAATAGCACATTATTAGACAGGAGATGAGCTGATGGCCAAAACGGTGCTTATCACGGATGACACAGCGTTTATGCGCATGACATTGCGAAACGTGATTGAAAAAAACGGTTATGAAGTTGTAGGTGAAGCCGGTGATGGGGAACAGGCGATAGAACTTTACAAGGAACTCCGCCCGGATATGGTTACGATGGATATTACCATGCCCAAAATGGACGGTATTACCGCGATCAAGGAAATTATGAAACTAGATCCGGAGGCCAAAATTATTGTCTGCAGCGCAATGGGGCAGAAACCCATGGTCATCGAGGCTCTCAGCGCGGGTGCCAAGGATTTTCTGGTAAAACCCTTTGATGCGGAACGGGTAGTTGAATCCCTGCGCAAAATCGGTGCTTGAGGGGGGAAGCGGTTCAATGAATGCGGCAAGACTCGATTTTCTCAAGGAACTGGCCAATATTGGCACCGGGCACGCAACTACCGCCTTATCTCAAATGCTGCAGGGCAAACTGTTCCAACTGGTTGTACCCGATGCACAAATGCTGCCTTTTGAGGAATTGGCGGATTTCATCGGAGGCCTGGAGCAAGTAGTAGCGGGTATTTTCGTCATTATTTCGGGCGATGTGGCGGGCCATATGGCTTTTTTATTACCTCTGGATAGTGCACTGCTCTTAATCGAACTGCTGACCGGGGATGGGGATGAGAACTTAAACGAACTGCAGCTTTCCGCGCTGCAGGAGGTAGGCAATATTATGATTACTTCCTATCTCAACGCCTTGTCCAAAATGACGGGATTATTAATGGCTCCGAGCGTTCCCGGCTTAGCGATAGACATGGCGGGCGCGGTTTGGCAGAGTGTTTTAGCGGGCGCCCAGGTGACCTCCGATGTAACATTGATCCGTACCGAATTTTTCGCACGCGGCCAAACAATTCAAGGCAATATTATTTTCCTTCCGGACGAGGAAGATTTTGCGAAGGTTGCCCGCATCCTTGGTCTGGAGGCGGAATGATGGTAGAATTATTCGTGAACATGGGTCAAATCCGCTCGTTAGAAACTGAGGGAATTCTCACAACTGTAGGTTTGGGCTCCTGTGTGGGGGTCACACTCTATGACGCGCAAGCTAGGGTAGGAGTAATGGGTCATATTTTTTTGCCCAAGCAAAGGCCTAACGATTCCAATTCCCTGCCGGGAAAATACGCGGATACCGGTATCCCGGCCATGGTTAGCGAAGCGGTTCGGCTGGGCGCGCTCAAATCAAGGTTAGTGGCCAAGTTGGCCGGGGGGGCTAATCTGTTCAGCAACCTCAACCCGAATAGCATCAGCATTGGCGAGCAAAATGTAATCGCGGTCAAAAAGCACCTTGCTGCCGCCGGCATCCCCATTAGGGGGCAAGAAGTGTTGGGCACCCACGGCAGGAAAATGCGCTTTTGTATTGAAAACGGCTCCGTTACAGTTACCGCCATCGGAAAAACGCCTATTCGGATTTGAGGTGATCCACCGTGACAATTAAAGTCCTAGTAGTAGATGATAGTGCCTTCATGCGCAAAATGATCACGCAAATTATCAACGCCCAGCCCGATTTGCAAGTTGCGGGCACCGCCAGAAATGGCCGCGATGCTCTGGCCAAACTGGAAAAGTTGGATGTAGATGTAATCACACTCGACGTGGAGATGCCCATTTTAGGCGGGCTGGAGACACTGCGCGAAATCATGCGCACAAAACCCACGCCGGTTGTGATGCTCAGCAGTGGAACGAAGAAAGGTTCGGAGACAACAATTCGGGCGCTAAGCCTAGGTGCTATTGATTTTATCGCCAAGCCATCCGGATCAATTTCCTTGGATCTTGATACTATTTCGGAAGAAATTGTCCACAAAGTCCGCCTGGCCGCGGCGGCTCGTTTTGAAAAAGAGAGCAGGCCCGCCACTCTACCCCTTAGACCTAAATTGAAAGTGTTTGCAGCAGCCCCGCCGGGGGCGGCGGATACACTTGTCATCATCGGTTCATCCACGGGAGGCCCCAGGGCCATTGAGGAGGTGTTTTCCAGTATCCCCCTCAACTTGCCGGCGGGGGTGGTGGTGGTGCAGCATATGCCGAAAGACTTTACGCGCAGTTTCGCAGAGCGGCTAAACAGCCTGTTCCCCTTTCCCGTGAAAGAGGCCGAAGATGGCGACCTTGTGCAAAATGGGAAGGTTCTGATCGCACCGGGCGATTATCATTTGCGAATCAACCGGGAGCACCGCGTTGCTTTGAGCCAAGAAGAACGTGTTATGTTTTTGCGCCCCTCGATCGACGTAACTATGGAGACACTGCCCCAAATTTATAAGAACAAAATCGTGGGTGTAATTCTAACCGGAATGGGCCGCGACGGGGCAAGGGGCATGGCGGCCATCAAAAGGGGCGGCGGCATCACAATCGCCCAGGATAAAAACACGGCTACCATTTACAGTATGCCCGGGGTGATAGCTGAAGAGGGTAATGCTGATTACATTCTACCCCTGAGCCGGATTGGCGGGGTAATAGCTGATCTTGTTGCTTCTATGCAGTAAAGAGGGGGTTGGCATGCAGGGCTACGAACAACTGAAAGACGGAGTCAAGTCTAAGCTGGGCATTGATCTGCACTCTTATAAAGAGCAGCAGATGAGGCGGAGAATTAATCAGTGGCTTGAACGCCACGATCTCACTTCTTACCAGCAATTATTGTCCTTACTCAAAGAAGATCGGGACCATCAGGCCCAGTTCATGAAATACCTTACCATTAATACGTCTAATTTTTTTCGCGATGCGGCAGTGTTCAAAAACATCGAAGGGCAAGTACTGCCTGCCATCAGCAAGAATAACCGGCCCAGAATCTGGAGTGCGGGTGCCTCTTTTGGCGCGGAGATCTATTCTATCGCCATGCTCATGGCCGAATACAAGTATAGGGCGGGCCTACTTTTGGCCACCGACATTGATGAGGTCACTCTAGGACGGGCCAGGGCGGGTATTTACCAACCCAGCCAGCTTACGGGCCTAGACGAAAAATATTTAGCCAAATATTTTTTGGAGCTTGACGACGGGCGGCGGACGATAAGGGAAGAAATCAAAAAACAAGTGGTTTTTCAACAACATGATCTTTTGAAAGATCCTTATCAGTCCAATTTTGATCTTATTTTGTGCCGCAATGTCTTCATTTATTTTACCAGTGAGACCCAAAAACGCTTGATCAATAAATTTATGCAGGCGCTCAAACCCCATGGTTATTTCATCGTAGGTTCCGCGGAACAAATAATGAATCCGGCCGGCTACCGCCTTGCCAGAGTGAGTTATTGCATCTACCAAAAAGAGGGATAGGAGGTAGAGGTATGCCCCGTTCAGTTGTGGGAGAGGGAAGGACTGTTGACGAAGCGATCGAAGCCGCCTTGGCCGAATTAGGAGCCTCCAAAGCGGATGTAAACATTGAAGTCGTGCAAGAACCGGCGGCAAAGCTGTTCGGCTTGAAAAGAGAACCGGCTTTGGTGCGCCTAACTTTGAAGAAAAGGCCCAAACCGGCACCGCACAATTTCGCAACGGTGGCCGTGGTCAACGGGGGCCTTGTATACACCGCACCTGAAGGCAGGCCCGGGACACCCGCCCGACTCAAATTCGGACCCGAATTAAAAGTCTCTTATAACGGTGAACCGGTGGAAAAGGAGGTGCTCCTTGAGCGCGGGCTGGACTCGCTGGAGATCACCTTGCCCGAAAAAAAGGAGCCCGAGCTCAATTACGAACTGCGGGTCAATCGGGACAAAACAAAGGCGGAACTAGTGTGGAACCGCACTCCGGGTATCGACTATGCCCTTAGTGACCGCAAAGCGGCAAATCAGCTCTCGCTGCAGCTGAAAAAAACGCCAATTGAAGCGCCACGCCTCACCTTACAGGATGTGGCGGATATCGTAAAAATAGAAGGAATCGGCTTCGGCTTATTGCTGGACGAACTAACACCGGAGCTGTTCAATGCACCTAGCGGGACAGTGACCGTTGCAGTCGGAAAAGCGCCCATTTCCGCCGTACAGCACACAATTGACTACATCTTTCAAGAAGATACGCCTGCAGTGGATCTCGATGCCCTGCGCATCGATTACTACGAAGTACACGGCATCCGCGGGGTAAAGCCGGGGGCAGTATTGGCCACGAAAATTGTAGGCAAGCCCGGTACGCCGGGCACCGATATCTACGGCGAACCGATCGCAGTTGCACCGCTGAAGCCGCTGGAAATTAAAGTGGGCGAGGGGGTTACCCTTGCAGAAGACGGGCTGCACGCCATCGCCACCGCCGCGGGCCTGCCATCCCTGCAGGGCGGGGTGGTAAGGGTTACAAGTGTCTTCGAACTGCAGGGAGATGCAGATGCCTCCACGGGTAATATTACTATGGACGGCAATATTATTATTAATGGCAATGTTTTAGAAAGCATCAAAGTTGAATCTAACACAGGTGAAATCGTTGTCAACGGCTTGGTTAGCGGGGCGCAGTTGCGTACGGACGGCTCCATCACGGTGCTAAAAAATGTGGTGCGCTCCCAACTGATGGCCGGGGGTACAACCGTTGTGCGCATCCGTTTTTTGGCAATGCTGTCCCGGATAGAGGCGCAGTTGAATGAACTGATCGGAGCCTATGACAGTATTGTGAAACAGGCCGCCAATATTCCCTTTGAAAACTTGATCAAACACCTTTTAGAATTGAAATTCTATCAGCTGCCCAAAGACGTTAAGCTCTTTGCCGATTACACTAAACAAGCAAAAGCAGAGTGTGCCCCGGATATGGAACGATTGGCAGCGGCACTGTCCAATAACTTTTTAGGATTGGGGACGCTGGATATCTTGGATGTGGAGGGCCTTATGCAGCTTACCGCGCAGGTAAAAACGGAAGTTGATAAACTCAAAAGTATGTCACTCACCGAGGCGGATGTCACGGTTGGTTATCTGCAGAACAGCAGCATTGAAGCGTCGGGACATGTGCGCGTTACCGGTAAAGGGGGCTTCTATTCCACGGTAGTGGCGGGGAAGGGCTTTACCATTGCGGGAGGCGTTTTTAGGGGCGGGGACGTGACCGTTAACGAAGGAAAAATCACCGCCAAAGAATTGGGAGGGCCCACCGGAATTGCAACTTTGGCCCAGATTACCACCGAGGGTGAAATTTCAATCAATATCGTCCACCCCAATGTGACGGTGGCTATCCGCGAGCAGAGCTACCGTTTCGGGGACGATGCCTCACAGGTGAAAGCCCGGCTTGAAGATGGAATTCTTGCAGTTTACAGTGGTTCTAATAAAATTCACGGCTAAAGGAGCAGCACAGTGGCACATTCCCAGACGGGCCGCATTGTCTACCTCGGCTTGGCCACCGGATTAGCGCTAGGTTTACACATTTTTGAAGCCCTCATCCCCCTGCCCACCGATTTAGTGGTGCCGGGGTTTAAACTGGGCTTGGCGAATATCGTCAGCCTGTACGTGATCATGAATTTCGACATTAAGGACGCTGTGCTCGTCTCTATTTTGCGCACAGTCCTTGGTTCGCTTTTATCCGGCACCTTCATGACTGTCACATTTTTCTTTAGTTTTTCAGGTGGGTTAGTCAGCGCGCTTGTCATGGGCCTGCTTTATAAATACGCCTCCAGGTTTTTCAGCATCTTAGGCATCAGCTTAGCCGGGGCCCTCGCGCACAACCTGGCTCAATTGACAGTTGCCTTTTATGTCGTTCGGGCCGTCGGAATTTTCGCTTACCTGCCTTACATGCTCTTTTTCGCCCTGCCTACCGGCTTTTTTGTAGGCCTTGTCACACGGCAGGTGCACAAACACTTTCCCGCTCGACACGCTTAGAAAATGTTTTGCAGTGTAAGTATCTCCTGATGGTGGAGCTGCACCACCTGCACTTTCAGAACGTTTATTTCGGCCAGAGAATCGGTCTTTTCCCGATTTTCCAATAGGCTGAGCAGGCGGGCCAACTGCAAGGCCACGACATCCAATTCCTGATTGTGGAGAAAGGGGTTCCAAACCTCCGTCTGCCTGGCCCAATCCCGATCGATTTTCCTGCAGATTTCTTCTGCCTGCTGCCATCTGCCATCATTGACGCAGCTCTCAATTATGGCTAAACTGTGCGATATGCTGTCAGTTGCCCTAAGAACGGAGCGTTCCATGAAAATCCCCCCCGTAATGATGGCCAGCATCACCAGCAGCATAATAAACCACAATTTCATAATCAGCCTCCCTGAATATTGGCCCTATGGCGGGCTTGGTCTTTTAGTTGATAGAAGAATTTGCCTTGGGTATTCAAGGCCGCAACTAAGATGTCTTCCGGTCCCCGTGCCCCGAACTTCTCAATTTCCGTCCGCAGCCAACCTTCTGACAGATTGGCCTTCTTCAACTCCGATGAGCGTACCCGCCCATCCAGAATCAGCACACTGGGCAGTCCTTCGTAGGATGTTTCCACCTGCAGATCTTTCGGTGTTGCCGGCCGTTTTTGAGATTTCAACAGCACACTGAGTTCCCCGCTCGTTTCCAATATGGCAAACTCCACGTCCTCTAGGTTAAAGACATTTTTCAACCGCATCTGCTCCAGCAGTTCATCCAAATTATAGCGAGACTTGCGCATTTCCTTTTCCTGGATTTTTCCGTTAGCCACAATGACACTGTAACGTCCGTCTAAGACAGCGCGAAACCCGGGCAGTTTCAGACTGAGAATACTGAAAGAAACCTGGATGAAAAGGAGGGTCAAAATGGCGATAACACCGTTGATCAAAGGTAAGTGCCGATCCTGCATGGGAATGGCCGCCAATTCTGCAATCATAATGGTAATCACCAATTCAAACGGCTCCAACTGGGCAACTTGGCGCTTTCCCATCAACCGGATTGTGATAACAACCAGAATGTAGAGCAAGGCGGTACGGACTAAGGTGATCAACATAGGCAACCCTCCGCTTAAAATTATGTCCCGGCTGATCATGCCTAATACGCGCCGGGGGCGAACTTGCCTCTCGGGCGGTGTAGATAGTATAATATAATAGTGTTTGTCTTACCAATTCTAAAGGAGAAACAATATGAAGCGATTTTATCTGCATACAATGGGCTGTCAAATGAATGACCATGATTCGGAAGTAATTACGGGCATCCTGCTTTCCCAAGGCTACCAAAGCACTGACGACGTTGGCGAGGCAGATCTGATTTTATATAACACCTGCTGTGTACGGGCAAACCCCGAACGCAAAGTATACGGCCATATCGCATCTTACCGGCGCTTAAAAGAGGCCAACCCTCAGCTGATTATCGGCATCTGCGGCTGTATGCCTCAGCAAAAAGACGAATTACGGAAACTGCTCCGGCGCCTGCCCCACGTGGATCTAATCTTTGGGACGCATAACATTCACCGCCTGCCCGAGCTATTAGAGCGAGCGGCAAGCGGAGAGCGGGTGGTGGAGGTTTGGGATGAGGCGGACTACCGAGAAGGACAGGATTTCCGCGATAGCCTGCCTATACGCCGAAGCCACGGTTTGAAAGCCTATGTGAATGTCATTTACGGGTGCACTAATTTTTGCACCTACTGCATAGTTCCCTACGTGCGCGGTAAGGAGCACAGCCGCCTACCCAACAAAATTGTGGAAGATGTACGCGGCCTCGTTCGAGAGGGTTACAAAGAAATAACGCTCTTAGGCCAAAACGTAAATGCCTACGGCAAGGATTTATCCATTGCCACTTCTTTTAGCACCTTACTGCGCGAGTTGAATAGGATAGATGAATTGGCCAGGATCCGTTTTACCACCAGCCACCCCAAGGATATGGGGGAGGATTTAATCGAGGCATTGTCAGATCTGGACAAAGTTTGCAAACATCTGCACCTGCCTGTGCAAGCGGGGAGTACCAACCTTCTGCGGCGCATGGGCAGGGGGTACAGCCGGGAATACTATCTGGATCTGGTGGGCAGGATAAGGGAATCGGTGCCCGGCATCAGCCTGACGACCGATTTGATCGTTGGTTTTCCGGGCGAGACGCACGAGGATTTTCAGCAAACGCTTTCCCTAGTCCAAGAGGTGGAATTTGATTCCGCCTTTACGTTTATCTTCTCACCGCGGCAGGGGACCCCGGCGGCGGGATTTGCGGATCAAATTCCGGAAGAGGTAAAAAAAGAACGGATCTATGAACTGATTGAGCTGCAAAACTCCATCAGCGCCAAAAAAATGCAAGCCCTCTTGGGTACTACCGCCGAAGTGATGATTGAGGGCAAAACAAAGGACGGCCTTGTGGGCAGAACGGGTACCAATCGGCTGGTGCACCTGGCGGGGCCCGACGAACTGTTAGGTTCGCTGCTGGAAGTGGAAATTACGGAAGCGGGCACCTGGAGCCTGCAGGGCAGGATTATAGGGGGGAATGGGGCTTGTGGGTAAACTGCAGCCACACACTGTGGGTTGATCGCAACCCGGACACATGGCAGTTGGAAGTTATGAGCCGTGATGGCGCCTACTGTGGGAATGTGGTGGGACAAATCGTTGATCCCAAGCAATGCCTGGTTCGTTATTTCATCGTCTTCCAGGCAGATCAAATGCGCCATTTCCTGCTGCCCGGTGACTCGGTACAAAAAATCGAAGGTGAACTGCACAGCACCCATAGCGCCAAAAACTTGGCGGATCTGCCCGCCTATCACCACACCGTAACCGAACGGTTGGAAAGGGAGATCCATGCCGCACTCGATTTTGAGGATAGCGGCAGCATTTCTACCTGAGATAATTAAATCAATTATTGACGGGGGTGAACTAACGCTTGAAACTAACACCAATGATGCAGCAGTATTACAGCATAAAAGACCAGTACCCCGATGCAATTTTGTTTTTTCGGCTGGGTGATTTCTACGAGATGTTCGGTGATGATGCCAAGACAGCCGCTAAAATCTTGGAAATAGCGCTCACATCACGGGAGGCCGGTGCCCAAGGGCGCATTCCCATGTGCGGTGTGCCCCACCATGCGGCCGAAGCCTACCTGGACAAGCTGATCCGCAGCGGGTACCGGGTGGCCCTTTGTGAGCAGCTGGAGGATCCAAAGGAAGCCAAAGGTGTTGTTAAGCGCGATGTCGTGCGCGTTATTACGCCTGGCACTTTCATTGAAGGGCAGTTGGAAAAAACAGAAAATCAATATCTGGTGAGCCTGGCTCGACATGAAGATAGCTGGGGCCTGGCGTATTTGGACATGTCCACCGGAGAATTTTTGACCACATCCCTTTCCGATTGGCATAAACTGGAGGATGAAATAACCCGCATCAGGCCCGCGGAGATAGTGGTCACGGTGGAACTCGCAGATAGTGTAAAACTCGAAGCACTGGCGGCCGGGCTTGGCGCAACTATTTCCCGCCTGCACCATCCCCAGTTAAGCCCGGCGGCCGCATCCGGGCGGCTGCAAGAACACTTCCGGGTGGCGACCCTCACACCTTTTGGACTCACAAGCTGTGAGCAAATCGCCGCCGCAGGCCTGGCCTTAAAGTATGCTGTTGACACGCAGCGCAGCATGCTCAACCATATTAGGACGGTACGGGGTTATCAGTTGGACGAATTTTTGCAAATTGACGGCCACAGCAGGCAAAACTTGGAGTTGGTCCGCACCATTCGCGAGCGAAAAAAGGCCGGTTCGCTGTTGGGGGTGCTGGATTGGACTGTGACGAGTATGGGCGCCAGGCTGCTGCGCGCCTATCTTGAAAAGCCCTTAGTAGATTTAGCGGAGATAGAAAAAAGGCATGATGCTGTGGAAACGTTGGTGCGGGAAACAGCCTTACGCCTCGAATTAAGAGAGCAGCTTGCAGAGGTGTACGATCTAGAAAGGCTTTTGGGCCGATTGGTAGTTGGCAGCGGAAATGCCCGTGATCTGAACGCGCTGGCCGCATCGCTCGAAAAAGTGCCACCTCTAAAAGAATTATTAGTAGGCAATGCTACCGCCCTTTTAGCAGAAACAGAGGCAAAGCTCGATCCCCTCGCTGATTTCGTCGCTTTAATCCACACCGCAATTCTGGACGATCCCGCCCTAACGCTGCGCGACGGAAACTTAATCCGCGACGGTTACAACCAGGAATTGGACAAACTGCGCGGCGCCAGCCGGGGCGGGAAAAACTGGATTCGCAAACTGCAGAGCGCTGAACGGGAAAGAACCGGAATTAAATCGCTCAAGGTCGGCTTTAACCGGGTCTTCGGCTACTACATAGAAGTTACTAAACCCAACATTCACCTAGTGCCCGAAAACTATGAACGCAGACAAACGCTGGCCAATGCCGAGCGCTACATCACACCGGAGCTGAAAGAGCGGGAATCCCTTATTTTAGGTGCGGATGAACGGATAAATGAACTTGAGTACGAGCTGTTTGTTAGCATCCGCGAGCAGGTTCAAAAGCATGTCCGGGCGATCCAGGCCAACTCCCGGGCACTGGCCGTCCTCGATGTGCTGCAGAGCCTGGCTAAAGTGGCGGTGGAACGTAATTACGTGCGGCCCCAAATGAACAGCGGTTTAGGCCTGCATCTAATGCAGAGCCGCCACCCCGTTATTGAGGCCATTGAAGGGCAATTTGTGCCTAATGATGTGGTTTTGGATGAATCACAGCGAATCATTTTGCTCACCGGGCCCAATATGGCCGGTAAAAGCACCTACCTGCGTCAAGCGGCCCTGATTGTAATCCTTGCTCAAATGGGCAGCTTCATCCCGGCTGAAAAAGGCTGCATTGGGCTTGTGGATCGCATTTTCACCCGCATCGGGGCGGCAGACGATCTAAGTTCGGGCCAAAGCACCTTTATGGTAGAATGCGCTGAGACGGCCCAGCTTTTATTAAACGCCAGCGAAAGATCCTTAATTATCCTGGACGAATTGGGTAGGGGAACGAGTACCTTTGACGGTATGGCGATTGCTCAGGCTGTTATTGAACATATCCACAGTAAAATTAAGGCACGTACACTCTTTTCAACCCATTTCCACGAGCTGACAAAACTGGAGTCCTCCTTGGCGAAACTAGCCAGCTATAGGGTTGACGTGGAAGAGAAGGGCGGTCAGATCTATTTCCTACACAGAGTATCCAGGGGCAGCACCGATCGGAGCTACGGCATCAACGTGGCCCGCATGGCGGGTGTCCCCGCACCGGTATTGAAACGCTCGCTAGAACTGCTCCATGAGCTGGAGGCGGCGGGGCAGAGGCCGATCCAGCTTGATCTTTTCCGCAGAGCGGCTTATGATGCCTCTGCTTTGGAATTGGACGGGCCCGAACCGGCCGCAAACGAATTGCTGCAGGAATTAATTGGGCTTGATCTTAACAATCTTACCCCCCTGGAGGCGTTACAAGTTTTATCCTCTTGGCAAAACAAAGCACGTGCGGAGGGAAACAATAATGAATGAAATTAAGATCCTGCCCGCTGAACTTGCCCATCAAATTGCCGCCGGCGAGGTTATTGAACGGCCGGCTTCGGTGGTGAAAGAATTGGTGGAAAACTCGGTGGACGCCCGGGCCGCCCAGATTGTTGTGGAGATCCGCCGGGGGGGTACTGAGTTGATCCGAGTACAAGACGACGGGATTGGCATAGCCAAAGAACAACTGCAGCTGGCCTTCCAACCCCATGCCACCAGTAAAATTGATAGTTCCGAAGATCTATTTGCCCTACTGACGCTGGGCTTTAGGGGGGAAGCACTGCCCAGTATGGCCAGCGCCGCTAAGGTAACGCTTGTGTCTCGAACGGAAAATCAAGAGCACGCCTATAAAATAGAACCTGCACGGGCCGGGTCTTATCCTGAACCGGTAGGCGCACCGCCGGGAACTACAGTTGAAGTTACTGAACTTTTTTATAATCTTCCCGCCCGCCTCAAATTTCTTAAGTCAGAAGCCGCCGAAAGGCGGCGGGTGATTGAAGTTGTAACAAAACTGGCTTTAGCCCATCCCCACGTGGCCCTGCGTTTGATAGCCGAAGGGAAACAAATCTTTGCGACGCCGGGCAATGGCCGCCTGCTCGATACAATACTCACCTTAGAGGGCAAGAATATCCAATCACGCCTGGTGAAATTTGATTCCGAACTGCCCTGGGGGCGCATCCAAGGTTACTTGGGCCTGCCCGAGCTGGCGAGAGGAAATCGCCGGCAGCAAATTTTCATTATAAACGGCCGCGTCATTGAAAATATGACCATGCGGCACGCACTGGAGAAAGCCTACAGCGGCCTTCTGCCCAGCAGGACTTTTCCCTGGGCGATCTTAATAGTTGATATGGATCCCAAACTGGTGGACTGCAATGTCCATCCCGCCAAAGCGGAGGTTCGTTTCGCGGATGAAGGACGGGTTTTTTCAGATCTGAGGCACGCCGTGCGCCAAGGCCTGGCCCGAGCCAATCTAGCACCCGCTCTCCATGCCGCGGCCACGGAAAAGGCGCCGCCATCTCGACCGCAGCCTTCCACACAAGCCATGCTTAATTGGCAGCCGGAAACATGGCAGCACATGGATCGGGTTCTCAGGCAGTACCGGCCGGAGCGGAGCGGCATAAGCACCACCTTGTTCAAGGATAGCCCGGCGCCGCATGAAAAGAAAGAACAGTGGCAAGAACCCGCTGCGGGGGGCTTAGACGAAGTGCGCAGTCAGCTTGTGCAGGCAAGAATCATCGGCCAACTGCATCAAACCTATATTCTTCTGGAGGTGCCCAACGGACTGTGGCTGCTCGATCAGCACATTGTCCATGAACGCATTTTGCTCGAACGCCTGCGCCGGGCGTGGGAAAAGGCGGCCATTCACGTGCAGGAGATCATCCCCCAGATGTTGGAATTTACACCGGCACAGACTTCTCTGATCCAGGAATCCCTGCAGCAGCTGGCCGAATTCGGTTTAGAGCTGGAATTTTTTGGGGATAATACCTTCTTGCTGCGCGCTGTACCGAGCGCGCTTGCCCAGAGTGCGGGCCAGTGGAAGGAAGAAATTTTGGAGATTGCGGAAACGGCGCAGAAAACCAGTTCCTGGCGGGAAAGGGCCCTGATTACACTAGCTTGTAAAGGAGCGATTAAAGCCGGTGAATATTTGGATAAACAGATGATCGCGGCCTTAATGCAAGATCTGGCGGCCACAAGCCAGCCCTTTACCTGCCCCCATGGCCGACCCATTATTGTGCGTTTGGAAAACAAAGAATTGCTGCGGCGCTTCGGCCGCACCTAGAGGTGGAGATTGTGCAACGGCAGAGAGTATTGGTAATTGTAGGCCCAACCGCGGTGGGTAAAACGGAATTAAGCCTGCAAATTGCGGAAACCTTGGGCGCAGAAATCATATCGGCGGATTCGATGCAGGTTTATCGCGGTATGAACATCGGTACCGCCAAACCCAGCCCGCGGGACCGGATTAGAGTACGCCACCATTTGATTGACGTTGTTGATCCCGATCAGGCCTTTAATGTGGCGGATTACGTGGAACTGGCGGAAGCGGCGCTCCTTGAGCTGAGCGGGCGTTCTACCATTCCCGTTTTAACGGGGGGGACGGGCCTGTATATTGATGCCTTATTGGACGGTTTTCTTTTTCCGGATTCCGCGGCGGATCCGGACTTGCGCGCCCGGCTGGAAGAACAAGCAGCGGCTGATCCAACCGGACTCTACGCTGAACTGAAGAAAATTGACCCGCCAAGTGCCGCCAAGATCCATCCCAATGATCTGCGCCGGATTGTGCGGGCGTTGGAAGTATACAAGCGCACGGGCGAGCCCATCAGCCGCCTGCAGCGCAAGGCGGAAAAACAGCAGCGCCCTTACAAGCCCACTTATATCGGGCTTACCCGGGAGAGACAGGAATTATATGCCAGAATTAACAGGCGCGTGGAGATCATGGTTGAGGAGGGCCTGATCAGCGAAGTAAAGGGGCTGCTTGAGGCTTACCCGCAGCAGCCCACCGCGCTGCAGGCCTTAGGCTATAAAGAAATTGCCCTGTACCTGCGGGGCAGCCTTGCCCTTGCGGAGGCCATCGAACTGCTCCAGCGCGATACACGCCGCTACGCTAAACGTCAATTGTCGTGGTTTCGGCGCAATAAGGATATCCACTGGCTGAATTGCTCCGAATTGAGTTACACCGCAATCCTGGATAAAATCATGCACCGCTGGGAAACAACTGCTTAGAAGCGAAACATCGTTCCGCACCCCACAAGCCCCAACCGCGTATAAATAGTAGGTGAGGGGGTGGGGTAGTGCGCCGCAGAGAAGATTTAGGCGTGGACCAAAGGATGGGTAAAACCGGGGTAAGCCAGGCTTTAGAGGCAGCCCAACCCAGGGGCATGCTGCAAGGCCTCGAACTGCAGCAGCGCGAAAGGCTGCGGGAGCTGCAAAAAGAACTGGACAGTTTAATCGGCTTACAGAGTGTAAAGACGGTGATCCGAGAAATTCAAGCCTTCGCCCTTATTCAAACATATCGCGAGGCACTGCGTTTAACCTGTGAACCCATTGTCTTACATACAATCTTTACGGGCAATCCCGGCACCGGGAAAACAACGATCGCCCGTTTGCTCAGCCGCATGCTGAAAGAAATAGGCGTTTTGGAGAAGGGGCACACTATCGAGGTGGAACGGGCCGATTTAGTCGCCCAATACATAGGCCAAACGGCACAAAAGACCCGAGAGGCTCTCAAGCAGGCCTTAGGCGGCTTGCTCTTTATTGATGAAGCTTACTCGCTGGCCAGGGGAGGCGAGAGGGATTTCGGCAAGGAAGCCATCGACACGCTGGTGAAGGCGGTGGAAGATCAGCGGGATAATCTTGTAGTCATTCTCGCCGGCTATCCGGCCCCCATGGGAGAGTTCCTAGAAGCAAACCCCGGCCTGCGCTCCCGTTTTCCTGTTACGGTCACTTTCCCGGACTATTCTGATCTGGAATTGTTTAAAATTGCCCAGTCCATGCTGGAAAAACGGGAATATACTTTGAATGGCCAGGCCCAGCAGGAATTGGTCCGCCAAATCAGGCGATTGCGCCGCGGCGATCCGGAAAGCTTCGGCAATGCTAGAGCTGTGCGCAACCTTGTGGAACAGGTCATCAGGCGGCAGGCGGTGCGCTTAGTGCAAAAACGCGGCTTAACGAAAAGGGAACTGACCCTGATCACCTCCCATGATTTTCGCGGCCTGGAACCCTAAGAAAGCACCCGGGCAGGATAAGATGCAGTAAATCACGAAATATATACGGACAATTATTATTAGGGAGGTTTTGCGTGCGTGTTTTCAATCGCATTTGAATTTGAAACAGAACAAGAAATGCAGCAGGTTGCCAAACAACTGTGGGAAAAGCAGGGAATAACCGGTGAGATGGAGATGCATCCCACTTCAGGCGGCCGTTATCGTTTAGTCATTTGTTCCGAAAAACCAATTAGGGATAGTGTATTAGAAAAGCTGCCCGGCAAAAGAATTCAGGCTAAGGCAGGATACGGTTCAGCTGTTCTGAAAGAGGCGCCAAGTGAAGATAGTTAAGCAGGCCAAGGAACGGATCGAAGCCTTTTACAAGCCGTTGGAAAATATTGTTGCGGCCAACCAAGAAAAAGTGCTGAAGGCATTTCATGCGGTGCGGGTAAGCAGCGATTGCTTCAGCGATTCTACCGGCTACGCCTACGCGGACCGAGGCCGAGAGACTCTGGAGGAGGTATACGCCCGGGTTTTTAAGGCGGAAGCTGCCCTAGTCCGCCCCCAAATTGCTTCGGGCACCCACGCCATTTCTATCTGCCTATCCCTTTTGGAGCGGGGCGAAGAACTTGTTTCTGTCAACGGGCCCCCGTACGACACCCTCCAGGCGGTCATCGGCACTCGGGGTGGTTCAGCCCGCAGCCTGCTGAAGCGGGGCATAACCTATCGTGAAATCCCTTTGCGCAAAGATGGAAACCCGGATTATGCCGCCATCAGCGCAGGCATTACAGAACAGACGCGGATGGCCATTATTCAGCGCTCCCGCGGCTACAGTTGGCGGCCTTCATTCACCATTGCCCAAATCGCGCGGGCGGTGCAAGAAATAAAAAAAAGCAACCCTCACTGCATAGTATTTGTGGACAACTGCTACGGCGAGTTCGTTGAATTCTATGAACCCTTGGAAGCGGGGGCCGACTTGATAGCGGGGTCTTTAATCAAAAATCCCGGCGGTACGTTAGCGGTGAGCGGCGGTTATATCGCGGGCAGCGAACGCCTAGTGGGGATGTGTGCCGAAATCCTTACCGCGCCCAGCCTGGGGGGGAAAATCGGGCCCACTTTCGGCTTGACCAGGCAGCTTTTACACGGCCTGTTCCTGGCACCCCACGTTGTGGGCGAGGCGTTATACGGGGCAATTTTGGCAGCCCAGATCTTTTCCGAACTTGGCTTCGCGGTCAGCCCGCTGCCCGATGCGCCGCGCACCGATATTGTCCAGGCCATTCAGTTTGACTCTGAAGCCCGGCTGCTGAGTTTTTGTAAGGGGATACAATCGGCTGCGCCGGTAGATGCCCACTATCTGCCCATACCCAGCCCCATGCCCGGTTATGTCGATGAAGTGATCATGGCGGGGGGGACCTTTATCCAAGGATCTTCCATCGAACTTAGCGCGGATGGGCCCCTGCGCGAACCCTACATCGGTTATCTGCAAGGCGGTATATCCAGACAGCATGTGGAAATAGCGCTGCGCCGAGCTTTGATAGAAATGGGGCTTGATTCGGGGTGTGATAGCGCATGAAGTTTTTTTTAGTCAACGATGACGGCATCTTCGCTCCCGGCCTTGCCGCACTGATCGATAGTGTTCAAGGCCGCGGGGAAATTACGGTAATCGCCCCTCACCAAGAACGAAGCGGTATGAGCCAGGCAATCACCGTGCATCAGCCGCTGCGCCTAACGGAGGTGGAAAGGGGCTATGTTTTGGACGGCACGCCAACGGACTGTGTGAAAATGGGCCTGCAGGGCTTGGGCCTGCGGCCTGATTATGTTCTTTCCGGTATCAATTCCGGATCTAATCTGGGCACTGATGTACTGTATTCCGGTACAGTTGCCGCGGCCTTAGAGGCGGTGATCCTCGGTGTCCCCGCAATAGCCTTTTCCCTTTGTGGGCCGTCCGAGTTTATGCCCACAGCTGCCGCCGTTGTACAGCAGCTGTTGTTTGAAAAACCGGGCATTCTGTCCACTCCGGGTTTGCTCGGTACCGGGCATGTGCTGAATATTAATATTCCAGCCCTACCCCTCGAGAAAATCAAAGGCGTGCGCTTAACGAGAATGGGTGTGCGCAAATATGATGGCGTACTGCAGCGCCGCGAGGATCCGCGGGGAGGCGTGTATTACTGGATGGCGGGACAACCGGCATCTTTAGCTACCCTTGAGCAAGACATTGATTTGGTCGCGGTGGACCGGGGGTTTGTCTCCGTGACACCGCTGCAGTTTGATCTCACTTCCCAACACGAGTTGGCCAGGTTGGCACCTTTCTTTGCATAAAAGGAATATTTTGGGGGAAACTAGGGGAAACCTGAAAAGAGGTATTTCCATGAAAAACCCCTTAGAATTCGCGGGCAAAGCCCGGTACATTGGTTCATTGCCCAGGGACGGGCAGTTATGTGATTTTTATGAAGTGGAAATTGACGGTAGTACTCGTTACATCTACGTCTCAGCGGACGGGCAAAAAAGGCCGGAAAGCTGACATTTTTTCCACTTGGGCAGGAAAACGCCCCGACAATGCCCAAATACATGCCTAGGCAGAAAAATTAACGTTAGGGGCATGCTACATGAGTTTCTTGTCTAGAATATTTTCCCGTTTCTCGAAGGGCAAAAGCGGGCAGAGGGGCTACACAACTAAGGCCGGCCCCCATGGAATCCATATCTATGTGCAGTGCGATCGGTGCGGCGAAAAGATTCCGGTGAGGTTAAGCACCACCGCGGAACTGCAAAGAAGAGATGGGCCGGAAGCCGAAGTAGGTTCGGGCGCGTTTTTTATCCGTAAAACGATAGTGGGCAACCGCTGCTATCAGCGCATTGAAGCCCGGGTGGATTTTGATGCCCGTTATAATGTTGTGGACAGTGAAGTTCAGCACGGTAAATTGCTCACGGTCGAGGAATATGAGCAAAAAAATGAAGACGAGTCTTAAGACCCGTCTTTTTTTGATCCTTCTATTATATCTTATATCCTTCTAAAGACACCTATTACTTTGCCCAAAATCAGTAATTCATCTGTCAAGATAGGATCCATACTGGAGTTTTCGGGCTGTAACCGAATATAAGTACCCTCATGAAAGAACCGCTTCACGGTTGCTTCATCGCCGTTTAATAGTGCAACCACAATCTCCCCGTTTTCTGCAGTGTCTTTGCTTTCCACTAAAACATAATCCCCGTCCAAAATCCCCGCTTCAACCATACTATCACCCTTGATGCGTAGGATGAAGACATCCTCGTGTTCCACAAAATCGTGGGGGATAGGGTAATATTCTTCTATGTTCTCCACAGCCAAAATTGGTGCGCCGGCCGTAACCCGCCCCACTACGGGCACGTCAATCGCCTTGACCCGCGGTGTGCCCTCATCTTCTAAAATCTCGATCGCCCTGGGCTTGGAGGGGTCTCGCCTGATATAACCGAGTTTTTCCAACCGGCAGAGATGCCCATGTACGGTGGAGCTGGATTGCAGGCCAACTGCGGCTCCAATTTCTCTGACCGATGGTGGGTACCCTCTGGTAGCCACTTCTTTTTTGATAAAACCCAAGATCCTCTGCTGCCGTTCGGAAATCCTTTGCATAAAACTGCCTCCTGTGGGAAGATTGCTCAACTATCAATTTTTATTATAGCATGGTGAGAAAACTTCGTCAAACAAATGTTCTAAATGCGCTTGACAAAACATATGTTCTCCTATACGCTAGAAGCAAGCACGGGAACACCCGTTCTGATTAACGATTCGGAATAAGTATGCTTAGGAGGACGGCTAATGCGTTTAAGGATCAGCAGTGTGTTGTCAACTATTTCTGTTTTTGCCCTGTTCATCGTCCTAGCGGCAAGTATTACCGCTATCGGCATTAAGTTGGCCGGCCCGGCCATGTGGCAGGCGGAGTCAGCGGCAGAACAAATCGTGGTCCAGCCCGGTGACACATTGTGGTCTATAGCTAGGGTACAGGCCCCTGAAATAGACCCCCGCGATGTAATCGGCAAAATTGTGGATTTAAATGGGCTTGACTCGGCTGCAATCTATCCCGGCCAAGTTCTAAGCGTTCCGCGGCAGATAGAATATGACCCGCTGCAGCTGGCAGAATCACCGGCAAGAACAAGGGATAAATAACTAACCGATCGCTTCAATTATTTTTGGATTGAAATTGGCCACTCGGCACCACATGCCGGGTGGTTTTTAATTGCCTAATTCCTTTATTACTTCGTATAAGGGATATTATGTAAACTAACAATTGAAAACAAAGAACAGCTGCAATAAACCGTCCCCCCCGGCCACAAATGGCTTAGAAGATCTGGCAGGTTAACGACTGCAAGATATCCTCCAGAACTTCATTTGCTTTTTGATAATCTCCTCCGGCAAGAAGCTGCTCCAAGTCTTCAATGACCGGCCAGAAAAAGGAACTGGCCAGATTGTAAATGGAATTCATGGCCGCCAGCTCCGGTTCAGTCAAGGGCCGATGCCTAAGATATTCCTCGATAAAGATTCTAAACAAATTAAACCGATCAGCATCCTGTAGGCCTTCCGCCAAATCCATGATTTCGCTGATGAACAT
>CAZVDE010000001.1:114536-116053 GCA_964626065.1 uncultured Clostridiaceae bacterium
AGGTTAGTAATTAGGCTATAACCCTGTACGGGCCGCCCGATCCGATAGAGCGACAAAATCTCGCTGAGCAGTGCGCGATCAACTGTAATCCACATATTTTGCATCCTGTGCCCCCTAGAGCATCATGTTCATCACTTCCCGCACTTCTTCCAGTGTTGCAATTGCCTCTGCCCGGGCGGCCGCGATGCCGTCTTTGAGTACCCGGCGGATGTAATCGGGCTGTTGTTCCAGTTCTTTACGTTTGGTGCGGTGGGGCCGCAGGTACTCATTTAAGGACTCTGTCAGCATTCTCTTCAGCTGCCCCGCCCCGCCGTCCCCTATTTCCGCGGCGATCTTCTCCGGTGCCACGCCCGTAGTAAGCGAAGTGAGCAGCAAAAGATTGGCCACTTCCGGCCTGTTTTCCGGATCATAGGTGATGAATCGTTCCGAATCCGTTTTCGCCCGGCGAATAAGTTGGGCCGTTTCATCTTCGTCCGCACCCAGCATTAT
Organism: uncultured Clostridiaceae bacterium; assembly: GCA_964626065.1. GTDB lineage: Bacteria > Bacillota > Limnochordia > Darwinibacteriales > Darwinibacteriaceae > UBA3910. The sequence goes on from CAZVDE010000001.1 coordinate 115,026, forward strand.
GGTGTTGTGCCTGCTTTTGCTCATTTTCTGGCCCCCGTCCAGGCCCAAAATGAGGGGCGCTTCGCTTAATAAAGGTTCCGGTTCGGGAAAAACGGGCCTCTCCTGGGCGAACCGATTGTTGAAACGCCTGGCAATTGTCCTCGTTAATTCCAAATGGGGAAGCTGATCCTTACCCACCGGCACCACATTGCCCTTACAGAATAAAATATCGGCTGCTTGGTGTACGGGGTATGTGTACATTCCCGCATTGATTCGCGTTTGCCCCGAGGCAATAATTTCCTCTTTAACGGTGGGATTGCGGTCCAATTCGGCGTTGCTGACCAACGTCAAAAAAGGCACCAGGAGCTGATTGAGTTCAGGCACGTGGCTGTGGGGAAAAATAAAGGTCTTTCCATCCGTGGGATCAATTCCGGAGGCCAAATAATCCACCGTGAGTTGAAAAACATTCTCCGCTATCGCCTCAAACGTATCACGATCGGTAAGCACTTGATAATCGGCAATCACGATAAAGATAGGCACCCCCAGCTTGTGCAGGCGCACCCTGTTTTGCAGCGAGCCGAAATAGTGGCCGATGTGCAGCCTCCCGGTGGGCCTATCACCTGTGAGGATTTTGTATTTTCCCGGATTTTTCTTCAGATCCTGCTCCAAGGCGCGGCTGCGCGCCAAAGCGGCCTCAAATGTGCCGTAATCAATTTGTTCCGTATACATTGAATTCGTCCTTTCCAGACAATTTTAAAGAGGTCTTCTGCCGTCCGAGTAGAAACTAAAAGAAGTGTTCAGACAGCAAAAAATCGCCCCGTTAGGGACGATTAGCACCGCGTTGCCACCCTGATTGATCGCCGCAGCGATCCACTCCAGTTCCATAACGGCGGAAAACCGTCCGGGCCTACTTCCCCTTTCAGCCCGGCAACTCCAAGGCCCATTCACTTCGCTTCTGCATCAGTATTGCACCCACCTACCGACTCTCTGCAGCAGTTGACGAAGTTACTCTTCCTGATCTTGGTCTTTGACTATTGACCCCATTATAC
>CAZVDE010000002.1:0-3365 GCA_964626065.1 uncultured Clostridiaceae bacterium
TTCTTTAAGTCAATCTCTTGGTGGGCCACGTTCAAATCGCCGCAGACGATGACCTCTTTTTTTCTGCTCAGGCCGCTTAAGTAAGCGCGGAAATCGTCATCCCAGGCCAGGCGGTAATCGAGCCGGCCCAAGCCGCGTTGGGAGTTGGGGGTATAGACATTGACTAGGTAAAAGGACTCGTATTCTAACGTGAGCAGCCTCCCCTCCCGATCATGCTCTTCCTTGCCCAAACCTCGGGTTACGGTAAGGGGTTCGTGTTTTGTGAAAACAGCGGTGCCCGAATAGCCTTTCCGCTCCGCATAATTCCAATACTTGTGGTAGCCGGGCAGTTCTAGTTCGATCTGCCCCGCCTGGAGCCTGATCTCCTGCAGGCAGAAAAAGTCGCTGTCAATTTCGCTGAAAAAGTCCATAAAGCCCTTGCTGACGCAGGCGCGCAGCCCGTTTACATTCCATGAAATGAATTGCATCTAACCTGCTCCTTTGTTATTGTGCTGGCCACTATCTTTCGCCGCGGGCGGGGCCAACACCTGCCGGGCGGTTTAATGTGGGAATATTGTTGTCAAGTAAAACTATGATGAGGAGGCAAAATATGAATTTTTTGGATTTAGCAAAAAAGCGTTATTCGGTACGAAGCTATAGTGACCGCCCCGTGGAAGAAGCGAAGATTAACGAAATCCTGCAAGCGGCCCGTTTGGCCCCATCGGCAGTTAACTACCAGCCCCGCCATTTTATCGTTGTCACCGATGAGGAGCTAAAGGCTGAATTGGCCAAGGCTTATACTCGGGATTGGTTTCGGGAGGCGCCGGTAATTATTGTTGCCCTAGGCGATCACCAACGGGCGTGGCGCCGCCGGGACGGCAAGGACCACTGCGATATTGATGTTGCCATCGCGGTGGACCACCTCACATTGGCCGCCGCTTCTCTAGGTTTGGGTACCTGTTGGGTCTGTGCTTTTGACGCGCAAAAAGTCCACGCCGGCCTTGGTCTGCCCGGCCATTTAGAAGCGGTTGCCCTAATTCCCCTTGGTTACCCGGCTAGCGCTGATATTCCCGACAAAGAAAGGTTCGATCTTGATTCTTTGGTAAGCTGGAATGGGTTTGGTAAAAAATAGGCAAAGGCAGGATTATTAATCTCGAACGAAGAAAACAGTGTGCAGTGAAAGGAGGCCCCATGCAAAAGCAATCTCTGTCTTCTCCGCCCAAACGTTATGAGCCCCAAGGGGCCGTCCGGCTGCTCCGCCATAATAGTTGGCTGATCTTGGTCTTAGCCCTATTTGCCGTTCCCGCGATTAGCGTTTTCGCGCCCGAACCGGGTAGCGTAATAGTTTGGGCTTTTCCGCTGATGCTGATGGTTGTTTCCCTTGTTTATGACACAATTTGGCCTTTGGCTGCGGTGCTGGCCGGAACAGCGCTCAGCCGGTTTTTGCTGTGGAGGCGGCTGGTGGCGCAGGGGCAGAACGCGGCCCAAACGGGTTTGGTTTTGCACACAGTCTTTCTGCTCGCCCTCTTTTTGCTGGGATTTTTCGTAAACAGTATTTACCGCAGGCGCTTGCGGCAAAACATTTATCAGCGGGATTTTCAAAAGATGATGTCCCGATTGTCCCAGGATTTCATGACAATCAACCGGGCAAATATGGAGCGAAAAATGGTAAACTTACTACAGGCGGTGGGCGAGTTTTTTGCCATGAACAGCGCCTATTTATTTTTGCTCGAACCGGGGGAAGAGATCATTTCTGCCACGTACATCTGGCATCGGCGCGGTGCGGAGTACTTAACTAAGCGCTTTACAGGCGCCGCCTTAGATGAATTGCCTTGGCTTGCATCCAAGCTGCGCGACAACAAATTAGTCTATGTTCAGGATCTAAACGGCCTGCCTCCCGAGGCCCGCTCAGAGCTGCAGCCTTTAATGTGCACGGCTGCCGAGGAATCGGCGGTGCTGCCCATCCACGGCGGCGGCCGTCTTTTAGGTTTTATGGGCTTTAACTGTATGGATATTATGGCCGGTTGGGGTGAAGACCAGTTTGGGCTGCTGCGCATTTTAGCCAACCTAATCGCGGATGCGGTTGTTAAAATGGAGGCAGAAAAGGAAATAGAATTTCTTGCCTATTACGACGAGCTCACCGGGCTGCCTAACCGCACCTTGTTTGCGGATCGGTTGGCAGAAGCGCTGCATTTGGCGGAGCGCAATGCTCGCCTGATCGCAGTTGTTTTCATTGATTTGGATGGTTTTAAAATGGTCAACGATGTGATTGGCCACGCCGGCGGAGATCTGCTTTTGCGGCAGGTGGCCCGCAATTTAGAAGACAACTTGCGCAAAACGGATACCGTTGCTCGTTTTGGCGCGGATGAATTCTTAGTCTTACTGAACAATATCGAAGAGCCGGTCCACATTGAGTATGTGGCCGAAAAGCTCATCCGCTTATTTGACCGGCCGCTTAAAGTCAACGGGCAGGAGTTTTTCGTTACGGCCAGTGCCGGAATTGCCGTTTCTCCGGTGGATGGCGCAGACGGGGACAGCCTGATCAAAAATGCGGATATCGCTCTGCATGAAGCTAAACTGAGGGGCAAGAACCGCTATGTTTTGTGCACCCCCGATTTAAAGCAGGAAGTAAAGATGAACATGAAACTGTCCAACAGTATGTTCCGCGCCTCCGAACGGGGTGAGCTGAGTTTACACTATCAGCCCCAGATTAATCTGCAGGCCGGCAAAATCATGGGGGTTGAGGCACTGCTGCGCTGGAAACACCCCCAATTGGGCCCGATTTCTCCCGCCCGGTTTATTCCCCTGGCGGAAAAGAGCGGTTTGATCACAAAAATCGGGGAGTGGGTACTCAAAGAGGCTGTGCGGCAGAGTAAAAGCTGGCAGCAGGCGGGCCTCTCGCCGCTGCGGATGGGGGTCAACCTTTCGGCGATTCAATTTAATGATCCGCGCATCGTGGATCTAATCGGCGAGGTGCTGGCCAAAAACGGGTTGGCGGCCGAATGCTTAGAAGTGGAAATCACTGAGAATATGGTGATCCGCGATCTGGATTATACGCTTGAAATCCTGCGTAAGCTGAAGGAATTGGGTGTTTCAATCGCCATCGATGACTTCGGTACAGAATATTCTGCCCTGGGCCGCCTCAAACTACTTCCGCTGGATCGCATCAAGATTGATATGCAGTTTGTCCAGGGTATTGATCACAGCCAGAAGGACCGGGCCATTACCGAGGTCATGATTAATTTGGGCAAAAGCCTGGGGCTGAAAGTTCTGGCTGAAGGGGTGGAGACCGCATCTCAACTTGAGTTTTTAAGAAACAAACGCTGCGATGATGTGCAGGGTTTCTATTATTACAGGCCCATGCCCGCGGCCGAAATGGAAAAACT
>CAZVDE010000002.1:3465-20724 GCA_964626065.1 uncultured Clostridiaceae bacterium
AGAATTAAGGGGCGGCGAGCTTTATCTCGATCAAGTCCGGGCCGGGGCGGGCCCGCCTGGGGCAGGGCGCTTGCTTGCGTCTCTCGTTCCCGTTGATCGCGACATCTGCGCCGCGGAGCGCGACATTTTGCGCGCCGTGGGCGGGCTGCGGTTTGAATTCTGTGCGGAAGACGATCTTCTCGGTTTTATTTATATGTCCCTCAGCAATCTGGGCAGGCGCAAAAAAGCGGGCAGTTACTATACTCCCTCGCCAATTGCGGCCCGTTTGGCCGCTCTGTGCTTGGGCTGTAAGAACAAAGCCCCTTTAAGAATTATCGACCCCTGCTGCGGATCGGGAAATTTCCTTCTGAAGCTGTTTTTCGAACTGAAAAAAGGCTATTTGGCTGCCGGAGCGGGCGAAGCGGAAGCTAGCCGAAGGGCGGCGGCCGGTCTGCACGGCTGCGATCTAGATCACACAGCGGTAGCTCTGGCCAGGCTGAATTTGTCTTTAGCTGCGGGGGCGGGCTGTGACTATTCCTCGGTGGCCGGCAGGATCAAAGTGCGAGACAGCCTTACTTGCAGTTGGCCGGGGCCCGATTTTGATTTGGTCATTGGCAACCCCCCCTGGGGTTACGCCTTTACCGATAGCCAGCTGGCGGCGCTGTCCGCAAGGTATGAAACTGCCCGGGGCCGCGAATCCTTTGCACTTTTTATCGAGCTGGCGCTTCGGCTGCTGCGTCCCGGCGGGGCCATGGCTTATGTGCTGCCCCAGGCGTTTCTCAATGTGGAGCTGCATCAAGATGTGCGCAAGCTGCTGTTGGAAACGGCAAGGCTGGAATGGGCGGAATTTCTTGATGATGCCTTTGACGGCGTATTTGCACCCGCTTTACTGCTTAGGGCGGTCAAAGGAAAAGCCCGCCCGGAACACAAGATGACAGTTGTTTCAGGCCGCGGTGTCCACCGCATCGGCCAAGCGCGTTTTGCCCAAAACGATCTTACCCAGTTCAACCTAGGCTGCACCGATGGGGAACAGGCCATCCTGGAGAAGATGAAAAGGGTGCCGGGAGTCATGTATTTGCGGGGCAGCGCAAAGTTCGCGTTAGGCATTGTGACCGGGGATAACCGCAGGTTTATTAAGGATCAAGACCGGCCGGGCGCGGAGGCCGTTCTCAAGGGCAGTGATATCTTCAAATATAATTATGCTGAGCCGCAAAGCCGCATTTTGTTTACACCGGAGAAATTTCAGCAGGTGGCGCCTTTGAAGTATTACCGGGCACCGGAAAAACTCATCTACCGCTTTATCAACAAACAGCTCGTTTTTGCCTACGATGATCGGCAGATGCTCAGCCTAAACAGCGCTAATGTTCTGATCCCCGAGTTGACAGGCTACCGGATTAAATACGCGGCCGCAGTGTTGAACTCCAGTTTTGCACAGTTCTTTTTCCAAATGAGCTATGCTTCGGTGAAAGTCCTGCGCCGGCATTTGGAGTCCATACCCATCCCCGCTTGCCCTTTGGAGACCCAAACCGCAATAATCAGCTTGGTTGATTTAATCCTGCAGGAGACAAGGGGTGAAAGGCGCCGGCAGCTTTATGCGGCGATAGATGGGCACCTTGGCCCTTTATACAATTTGACGGGCCGGGAAATACGGCAAATTTATGCACAAGTTGGCAGCGAGCCCCTATTTCCGCCGTAAAATGTTGTCCTTTGCCGGGCAGATATGATAAAATACAAAATGAATTGAATTAGCGGGAATTCAGGAAAGGAGTCCGGCCCCATGAGACTGCGGCAAGGCGGCGCAAGTGCGGTGAAAACACTACTTCTGCTCGTGGCCCTGTTTTTGGTGTGCTTTCTTTCCCAGGCCGGCGCGGCCCGCGCAGATGTGCTGCGCGAAATAGAATCGCTGTGGAGCGCGGCGCTCGAAGAGCATGGTGCTATTTTGTTTATAGTGCGGCCGGATACGGGCGAGATCGTGAGGGCCAATGCCGCTGCAGCCCGCTTTTACGGTTATTCCCGGGAACAGCTGGAAAGCTTTGTTATGCAGGATCTTAACCTTTATTCTCGGGAAAGAATCAACCAAGAAAGGGAAAAAGCGGCACAGAAGGGGCTGCACTATATTACGGTGCCCCAGCGCTTGGCTGATGGGGAGATCCGCATGGTGGGCCTGCAGTCTTTCCCCCTTTTTAGCGATGAGAGCGGTTTTATGCTCTGCATGTTCAGCGATGTCACGGAAGAATTATTCACCCGCAGCGAGCTGGAAAAAAGTGTCGAGCGCCTTAAGCGGGCCGAAACAATCGCCAGCATCGGGGCTTGGGAGTTTCATCTCGATCAGGGCCGCGTGCTTCTTTCCGAAGGAGCGCAGCGTATCTTGGGTTGGCCCGGCCCGGAGCAAACACTGCAGGATACGTATGATAATACGCTGCCCGAATACCGCAAACTGCGGGAAGATGCCCTCAGGGGTTTAGTGGAGCAAGGGCAGTCCTATGACATTCGCTTTAAACTGTGGCGCGCCACCGATGGCGAAGTGATTGACATTCATTCCATCGGCAAATACGACGAGGAAACAAATATCGTGTTTGGCACTTTCCAGGATATTAGCGAGTTTTTGGCAAAAGACGCGGCCATGGCCGCCCTGCGCAAGAGGCACATGGATCTATTGTTGGTTTTTGCCTCAGTTCAGTTAGCCGTAATTGTGCTGCTGCTGTTTCTCAACCGCCAGCGTAGAAAGGCGGAACAGGCGGTCAGGCAGAACCTAAAACGCAATGAAAGCCTGGTGCGCATTTTGCAGCATCCCGCGGAATCGATGGAGGATCTGCTGGACTACGCGCTGCACGAGTCGATTACGCTCACGGGCAGCAGTATCGGTTATATCTACCTCTACGACGAAAAAACAAAACAGTTTACGCTCAATACCTGGTCGCGCGGGGTAATGGACCAATGCGAAATCAAGGATCCGCAAGACGTGTACGATTTGGAAAAAACGGGCATTTGGGGCGAAGCGGTGCGCCGGCGCAGGCCCTTGATTGTCAACGATTTCCAAGCGCCTCACCCTTCGAAAAAGGGTTATCCCCGGGGCCACGCCCCTTTGCTAAAATACCTGACGGTACCCGTCTTCGACCAAGAGCGAATCGTGGCGGTGGTGGGCCTGGCCAATAAAAAGGCAGATTATGACGATATGGACGTCTGGCAGGTTGCGCTGCTTATGAATAATGTGTGGATGATGGTGGAGCGCAGGCGCAGCGATAGGGCGCTGCTTGGCGAGAAAGAACGTTTGGGGGCCACGCTGCTCTCAGTAAGCGAAGGTGTGATTGCCACCGATCGCCTGGGGCGGATTGAAATGATTAATAAGGCTGCGGAAGAGCTGACGGGCTGGGAGGAGCGGGATGCTTTGGGCAGGCCTTTTCAAGAAATTTATGTTCTTAAGGCGGAAAACGGCGCTGCAGACCCGCACTCCGATCCCATTACTCTGGCTTTAGAAACGGGGCGGCGCGTACAGCCGGAAAATACCAGGGTGCTGGTGACTCGCAGCGGCCGCAAACTGGATATCGCGGACAGCGCGGCGCCCATTCGCAATGCGCACGGGGAAATTACCGGCGCGGTGCTTGTCTTCAGGGATGTCAGCGCCGAAAGGAAGCGCCTCGCGGAAATTGAGTATTTAAGCCGCCACGACCATCTTACGGGCGTGCATAACCGCCGCTATTTCGATGAAAAATTAAAAGAGCTTGATACCCCGGGCAATCTACCCATTTCTATCGCCATTGCGGATGTGGATGGGTTGAAGATTGTCAATGATACCTTCGGCCATGAGGCGGGGGATCAGGTTTTACGGATGGCCACATCCGTTATGCGGCGCTGCAGTCGTGCCGGCGATATTGCCGCTCGCTGGGGCGGCGATGAATTCGTGCTGCTGCTGCCCAAAACCGATTTGGAAGAGGTAAGGCTGTTGGCCGAAAGCATAGAAGAAGTGTTCATGCGTGAAACAATGCAGTCTTTTCCCCTTTCTATTTCCTTGGGCTGGCAGACTAAAACGGAAGCGGGGGAATCGCTTGCGGATGTGTTTAAAGAGGCGGAAAATCATATGTACCGGGCCAAATTGCTGCAGAGCCCCGGTATCCGCAGTGAAATGATCCACGCCTTAATGGCCGCCCTTTATGAGAAAAATCCCCGAGAAGAACAGCACTGCAAACGGGTGAGCAGGCTCAGCCAGTCTCTAGGCCAAGCACTGGGCCTTACGGAGCGGGACGTGAAAGAGTTGGAAATAATCGGCCTTTTCCATGATATTGGCAAGGTGAGCATTCCGGAGAGCATTTTGAATAAAGCGGGTGAATTAACGGACCATGATTGGGAACAGATCAGGCGCCACCCGGAAGTGGGGTACAGGGTGCTGAGCAACGTTCATGATATGGCGGACATAGCGGAATATGTCCTCGCTCACCACGAGCGCTGGGATGGCACCGGTTATCCCCGAGGCTTGATAGGCGAGGAGACTCCCCTGCAGAGCCGGATTATTGCCGTTGCCGATGCCTATGACGCCATGCTCAGCTATAGGCCTTACCGCAGCAGCCTAACGCAGGCGGAGGCGGTTGCAGAACTCAAACGCTGTGCGGGGACACAGTTTGATCCTTACATTGTGGATGTGTTCTTACGCATGCTGGAGGAAAGCCCGGGCGAGGCCGCGGCCACCGGGGAATAATCGTGGCGTATTTCGAGGTAGGAGAGGGCAAGGATAAGATACGAGAAGCGGGAGGAAACAGGAAATGAAACAAGTTGTTGTGACAGTGAATGCGGAAGTTGGACTCCATGCCAGGCCGGCCAGCCTTTTTGTGAAGAAGGCCGCCGAATTTTCCTCTGCCATTACTGTGCAGAAGGGCGATAGGAAGGTTGATGCCAAACGTCTGTTGGCCGTCATGTCCTTGGGTGTTAAACAAGGGGAAAATATCACTATTAACGCGGAAGGCCCTGACGAGCAGGCAGCGGTGGAAGCCTTACAGCAGTTAGTGGAATCCAACTTTGAATAGAGGGGGAAGTGCATGTCAACCTTACGAGGTATGGGAGTTTCAAGGGGGGTGGCCATCGGCACCGTTTTTGTAAAACAAGAGGCGGAGCCGAAGATTGAAAGGACAGCCATTCGTTCCGCGCCGGCCGAGTTGAGGCGGCTGGAGGAAGCCCTCAAACGGGCCGAGCAGCAGCTGAAGGAATTATACGAGCGGGCTTTAGAGGCCGTGGGCGAAAGTGAAGCCCTTATTTTTGAAGTCCACCGAATGATGCTGGCGGATGAAGATTTCTTGGGCCGCATCCGGGAAGTGATCAGCGGTGAAAAAGTGAATGCCGCCTACGCGGTCACGGTGGCGCGAGATGAATACGCGGCTCTTTTTTCCCAAATGGACGATGCCTACATGCAAGAGCGGGCGGCGGATATCGTGGATATTTCCACACGTTTGATCAACGCACTAACGGGTACTGCCCCCGGATCTTTGGCGGGGATCAAGGAGCCCGTTGTGGTTGCGGCGCGCGATCTTCTGCCTTCCGATACAATGCAGATTGATAAGCAGTACCTGCTGGGCATAATCACGGAAGCGGGAGGCGAGACTTCCCATTCTTCCATTTTAGCCAGGGCGATGCAGATTCCGGCCGTTGTCGGGGTGCCGGGTTTACTGGCCTCGCTGCAGCCGGGTGCTGCTGTAATCGTAGATGGTGAGGGGGGCGAAGTATTTATCAACCCCGGCCCGTCCCAGATCAAGCATTGGCAGCAGAAACAAAGCGAGCACAAAGACTACCTGGCCAGGTTGCAGAGGCTCAAGGGTACTGAGAGCATGACGCGAGACGGGGTGCGGATTAGGGTGGCCGCCAACATCGGCACGCCTGAAGATATGGATGCTGTTTTAGCCAACGATGCGGAGGGCATAGGTTTATTTCGCACCGAATTTTTATATATGCACGGCGATGCCCTACCAAGCGAAGAGGTACAGTTTCAAGCTTATAAATCCGTTTTGGAAAAGCTCAAGGATCGGCCCGTAATTATCCGCACACTGGATGTTGGCGGTGATAAAGAAATCCCTTATTTGGACATTCCGCGGGAGGACAATCCCTTTTTGGGCTATCGGGCGATCCGCGTCTGCTTGGACCGGCCGGAGTTATTTAAAACACAGCTGCGCGCGCTGCTGCGGGCCAGCATTTACGGACAGCTGGGGATCATGTTTCCCATGATTACGGGCGTGGCAGAGGTGCGCCGGGCAAAAGAGCTGGTGCGGGAAGTTCAGGAAGAGCTGCGAAAAAACGGTGTGCCTTACAGCCCCGATGTGGAAATAGGGGTCATGATCGAAACGCCCGCCGCGGCCTTGATCAGCGCTGAGCTGGCCAAGGAGGTTGATTTTTTTAGCATCGGTACAAATGATTTAACACAATATACGCTGGCAGTGGATAGGATGAATACTAAGGTTGCCCATTTATATGATACCCACCACCCGGCGGTGCTGCGCTTGATGCGCCTTACGATTGAAAACGGCCATAAAGAAGGAATTTGGGTGGGCATCTGCGGTGAGGCCGCCGCTGATCTTAGTTTGACTGAGACCTTCGTGGCCATGGGTATTGATGAACTGAGCATGAACGCAGGATCCGTTTTGGAAATAAGGGAAAGAATACAAGGGATTACTGCGGCAGCGGCTCGGGAGCGGCTGCAAATTTAGCTTGGAGGGGCACGTAAACGTCGGGAATCTTCCCGGCGTTTTTTTTTTGCTTAATTAAGCAGCCCCCATTGCCTCAAACAGCGTATATAAGTAATAATTAATATAGACTTGTCCGAAATGTGTTAAATTGTGTGCCTTGTAGGGAGGATTAAGTACAAGTCGCGTGGAACAACATTACACGAGTGGAATAGAAAAATTCAAAGGAGGTTATTTGGTGTTTAGGAAGAGAAGTATTTTGCTTGTGCTGTCACTAGTCTTTGTCTTGGCCTTTAGCGCCGCGGCTTGGGCAGACAATGACACTTTAGTGATTGGGACCGGGGCGGAAGCACTTGGCTTGGAGCCAAGGTTGGAAACGGACGTGCCTTCCTTCGAAAGAATTAATGTTATCATGGAGCCCCTCGTGAAGTTTGGCGTGGACATGGTGCTGATGCCTGCCCTAGCCACAGAATGGGATGTGAGCGAAGATACAATGACGCTCCATTTCATGCTCAGGCAGGGCGTAGCCTGGCATGATGGCACTCCCTTCACTGCCGAAGACGTGAAATACACGTTCGATTGGGTGCTCAATCCCGATAACGGAGCGCCTAACATGGGGCTGTACGCGGACATTGGGGAAATGGAGATTGTCAACGATCACGAGATTATCTTCCGCCTCGAAAGGCCCAATTCATTCTTGTTGAACAATATTGCGCGGATGCCCATTGTACCCAAACACGATGGGGATCGGGCCGATTTTCGTCAAAAGCCGCAGGGGACAGGGCCATATAAATTTGTGTCCTGGACCAGGGACGATCGTTTAGTTGTGGTGGAAAACGTGGATTATTGGGGCGGTCGCCCGATTATTCCCAATATCATTTTCCGCACAATTCCGGAAAACGCAACGCGCCTTTTGGCTTTGGAAGCAGGCGAAATTGATATCTATCAAGGCGGGGTAGTACCCCAGGAGATCACGCGCCTAGAGGCGGATCCCAAAGTGGTTGTGCAAAGAGTGGCCGGTACCGGGTACAACTATTTGGGTTTTAACACTAAAGTCGGTTCGTTATCCGATGTTAGAGTGCGGCAGGCCGTCAGTTATTTGATCAACCGCGACGCAATTGTGCAGCGTGTGCTAAACGGCATCGGCACTCCGGGTATCGGGCCGGTATCCATGGCACTGCCGTGGTTTAACCCCGACGTGCCTCGCTACGCGTACAGTCCCGAGAAGGCCAAGGGGCTGCTTGCGGAAGCAGGTTATGGCCCCGGCGATATTAAATTGAGGCTGTATACCAATGAAAACACAGAACGGATGCGCATAGCTGAAATTCTGCAGTTTGAAGCGCAGCAGGTGGGCATCGAAGTGGAAGTAATCATTGAAGAGTGGGGTGCCTATCTGACCAGGATTCAGGAAACGGATGATTTCGATATCTTCATCTTGGGCTGGTCCGGGCAGCTCGATCCCGATCGGGCCATGATCCGCCAGTTCCACACCGATGGTGCCAACAACTACGGCAAATACTCCAATGAACGGGTTGACTATCTGCTCGATTTGGGCCGCACTGTACCGCCCGAATCCCAGGATTCGCTGGACATCTACGGAGAAGCGCAGGAAATCGTGATCGGCGAAGTGCCCTACGGTTTCATCAACTACTCCGAAGAAGTTGGCCTTCACCATCCTTACATCAAAAACTGGGAGGTCCATCCTTACGGCGCCGCCGCTTGGCAGGATGCTTATCTAATCAGAAAAGAGAAATAAAGCGGGAGAAAAGATGAAACTAAAGTGGGATGCCGGGTTTCGGCCCGGCGTCCCTATTTTGCAAAGGAGTGAGTACCCCGATGCTGCAGTATATCATCCGGCGTTTTTTGCAGATGATCCCGCTGTTAATTGGAATTTCGATCTTGGTCTTTTTGTTGGTTCACCTATCACCCGGTGATCCCATTCGCATGCTGTTGGGCGAGGATGCTACAGATGAAGATGTGGCCCGGCTTAACGCAGTTTATGGTTTTGACCTTCCCCTTCCCGTCCAATACTTTCGCTGGTTGAAAAATGCGCTGCGGGGAGATCTAGGCGTCTCCATCCGCCAGACGATCCCGGTAACGACGCTGATTTTCGAAAGGCTGGGGGCTACGCTTGAATTGGCCTTTATGTCCGTTTTGATCGCTATTTTACTTGGGGTTCCCACCGGCATTTTTGCCGCCACCCGGCGCGGGACGACCTGGGATTACGTAAGCATGGTCTTGGCTCTGATTGGGGTCTCGATGCCCGGGTTTTGGCTCGGCCTGATGCTCCTCTCCTATGTGGCGCTGCACGTTGATTTTCTGCCCATGTTCGGCCGTAATGCATCGGTGTTTCGGGGCCTGTGGTTGTTAATCACGCGTTTTAACGCCACAGAGCTCGTTGACGGCCTGCGCTATGTGCTGCTGCCGGCAATCAGCATCGGCTCCGGGATGATGGCTATTATCGCCCGGCTAACCCGTTCCAGCCTTTTGGAGGTGCTGAGCAAAGATTATATTCGTACCGCTCAGGCCAAAGGGCTCAAGCAGAGGGTAGTGGTGGCAAAACACGCCCTGCGCAATGCCCTACTGCCCGTAATTACGATAGTGGGGATTCAATTCGGTGCAATGCTGGGAGGCGCTGTTGTTACCGAAACGGTTTTCGCTTGGCCCGGGGTGGGCCGGTTAATTGTAAATGCCATCAGCCAGCGTGATTTTCCCATCATTCAAGGCGGCGTGCTGATGATGGCCATTATTTTTACCTTGGTTAACCTGCTCGTTGATATCAGTTATGCCCTGGTCAATCCACGCATTCGCTACGATTAAGGGGGGAAATGATGAAACGGTTTTTACGCAATAAAAGTGCAGTGACAGGCATGATTTTAATTGGAATTCTGATTCTCATCGCCATCTTCGCCGATTTTGTCGCTCCGCTTGATCCCTATCAGATGGATATCTGGAACAGTTACCAAGCCCCGGAGGGATTAAAGGGCACCCACATTCTCGGCACGGATGATATGGGCCGAGATGTGTTGAGCAGGATTATTGTGGGCAGCAGAGTTTCGCTCTTTGTGGCTTCGGTGGCAACGGGCGTTTCGCTGCTGTTGGGCGTAGCTTTCGGCGCCATCGCGGGCTATGTGGGGGGCAGGGTTGATGCAATTATCATGCGCGTTATGGACTTGATTTTGGCATTTCCGTCCATTCTGCTGGCCATAGCCATTGTGGCTTCGCTGGGCCCGGGGGTGGCAAATGCCATGCTGGCCATCGCCATAGTGCGCATACCCGCCATGGTGCGCGTGACGCGCAGCATGGTCTTGTCCCTGAAGGAAGAGGAGTTCGTCATGGCCGGTAAGGCACTGGGGCTTTCCGATTCGCGAATTTTGTTCCGCCATATTTTGCTGAACTGTTTCGCACCCATTTTGGTGGTAGCTTCGCTAAACATGGGGACGGCCATTGTGGTGGAGGCCACCTTGAGTTTTCTGGGCTTAGGCGCTCAGCCGCCCATTATCAGCTGGGGCAGAATGCTCGCATTAGGCCGGGACTCGATCCGCACCGCCCCCTATATCACGCTTTTTCCCGGTTTGGCCATAGTTTTCACCGTATTGGGTTTTAACCTATTGGGCGATGGGCTGCGTGATGCGGCTGATCCACAGTTAAGGGGAAGATAAAATAGAAGTAGCGGTTTATAAGGCCCCGCTTTGTCGAGCGGGGCCTTCAGTAAATGCTATGCTTTCTTCTGCAAAAACCGGTCAAACCAGTTCGTTATTTCCTCCAAGCGGCGAATGCGGTGTTTGGGCTTGCCGCTGCGGCTCAGTTCGTGGTTTTCTCCCCGGAACATGCAGAGCCTAGCCTCAACGCCGTGGTACCTGAGCGCTGTAAACATTTGCAGGGCTTCAGGCAGCCAGCAGCGGTAATCCTCTTCCGAATGGATAAACAGGGTTGGGGTCTGCACCCGATCCGCGTACTTCAGAGGCGAATGTTCCCACAGTTGGGCAGGATCGGACCAGGGGGTGGCCCCGATTTGATCCCGAGCAAAGTAGTAGCCGATATCTGTCGTATAGCCCATGGAAAACCAGTTGGAAATACTGCGCTGAGCGGCCGCGGCCTTGAAGCGGTTTGTTTGGCCGATAATCCAATTGGTCATAAATCCCCCGTAGGACCCACCGGTCACACCAAGTCGTTCCCGGTCAATCATTGGGTATTTTTCTAAAACAAGATCGGTAAATTTCATTAGGTCTTCGTAATCAATCGTTCCGTATTTGCCCCTAAGATCGGCAAACTCGTTGCCCCTACCGTCGCTGCCCCTGGGGTTGCAGAAAAAAACAAAGTAGCCGCGGTTTGCCCAATACTGCATCTCGTGGAAGAAAACGGAGCCATAGACTGTTTTAGGCCCGCCGTGGATATCGAGGATGGCGGGATAGGTTTTACCCTCGGCAAAGCCGACCGGTTTCAGTACCCAACCATCGATCATAATGCCGGGGGCCGTTTCGAGCCGCAAATGCTCCGGTTCGGCCAGTTTTCTGCTTTCTTGCACCCACTTATTAAAGCGGGTCAGGGGACGTTCACGGCCCGCTTCGAATTTATATAATTCCTGCAAGTTAGATCCCCGCAGGGCAATTAGAAGGATATGGCCGTCTTTGACGCTGAAGGAATCCACCGAACCGCGGGCGGTGGTTATTCTTTCTATTTCGCCCTGAAAATTAATGCGGTTAACAAAGGAGCTGTCCCCCTCGGTTGTGATGAAGTACAGATAATCTTGATCCACCCAGCTGTTGCGGCCTCCGCCGTAGCGGCAGTCCGAGCCAACCGAATTCCAGGTGCTCTTTTCAAAATCAGGAGTGAGAAGCTGTTTGCTGCCGTCTTCCAGGTTGACAAGATAGAAACGGGGATTTTCATTAAGGCCGAAGGAGCGCCGCTCAGTGCCTCTGCAGAGCAGCTGTTGATCATTGACGAAATGAGGATCGGAATAAGAAAAATCTTCGTTGGGTGTGACCCTGCGTACCGATTTTTGTTTTAGGTTCGCCACATAAAGCGCGTTTTCCAGCGGCGCCTTCCCGGTATAATCCATACCGGTGAAAACCGCTTTGGTCTTAGATGCGTTGAGCTGCACCGGGCCCGCTTGGAGTGTTTCACTTGTGAGCGCTTCTAAAGCATCTTCTTCCGCATTGTATAAGTAAAGGCGAGAGCGGACGCGGCTGGTAAACCCGCGGCCATTGCTCCAATAAGGAATCTCCTCCAGCACCTCATAGGCCTGCTCTTCTTCCATGTCCTTTAAAGCCTTGGCCTTGTCGTCGCGAGAAAGGGAGGCAAAGTCAGGCTTATTGGGGTTGAAGGATGCGGTTAGCAGATAGCGGCCGCAAGTCAGGGGTTTCACATCCTGTACCTTCAACGGCACCCGGAAAGCCTCCCGTGCCTCTCCACCGTCAACGCTTATTTTATAAAAAACGGTCAACTCTTCACCCTGCTTAACGTTTTTTTGATCCTCCGGGCTGCGCAGGGCGGCAAAAAGGATTTCTTCGCTGTTTTCCAACCAGCTGAAGGAGCGCTCCCTACCTAAGCCGGTTAATTGAAAATGCTGTTCTGTTTGGACATTATAAAGCCAAAGATGAGAATTATAGTCGTTGTTTTCCAGATTGGCTTGATGGGCGATAAAGCAGGCGTAGCGCCCATCCGGACTGTGTTCAATGCCGGAAAGAAACTTGTAACGGGTAAAATCATCAAGCTGTAAATTTTCCATTGACATTTTCCCTTCTGTCCCTAATTTGGCAAACCTTCTTTAAGTATCTTTCCGCCTCTGCCTTTAATTTCCTCCCGCGCCGCCCCCATTTTCCGCTGCAGCCGGCGCAGGCGGTGCTGCCAAGCCCCTGCCTGAGAGGATTTGGTCCGCACAGCCGCGGCCAGGCCGCGGTTTGTCATTTCTAAGGCCGCGGGCAGATCTTTCGCTCGGTGCTCGTAATATTTCGCCAGTTCTTCCAAGCAGTGCAGGTCGGCGGAAAATGTTTTTAAAACCTCAAACCACAGCCGGCCGGCTTGCTTGTAATCTTCTTGCCGTTTATAGATGGCCGCCTGCGCTTTAAGGATGCGCACATGCTGTTCCGCTTCGCAGCAAAGCCCTTGGGCTGCCCGTAGATAGGCCAGAGCCAAATTTTGTTCTGAGCGGGCCAGGGCCAGAGCGGCCAGAGCCTCGCCCTCCCAGGGGCAGGCGCAGGCGCCGGGCCGCGCTTTACAGACTGAATGCAGCTGCCACAGCAAAACAGGCATAGAAAGGATATCGGTAAGATTGTGGCGTGCAATATCCTCTAACAGCCCGCCGTTTCCCGTATGGAGGAAGTCAAAATAGCGCTGGGGGATTAAATAGCCAGGCAGATCATCTATCCTATCGATGCCTAAAATATTTGCTTCCAAGCTGTTCAAACTGCAGCTCTCCAGTTTGCGGCGCCATAGGCGGCGGGAAATATGCAGCAGGTCCAGATGCGCGGGCCCAAAAAAGCCGGCCGATGGCAGGCGCGCTAGCGTGAAACGGGTTTGCAGCAGGGGAAGATCGAAACTCTTGCCGTTAAAGGTAACCAGGGTCCGTTTCTTGTCCAGTTCTTTGCCCAACAGGTAGAGCAGTGCGTGTTCTTCGTTGTAATCACGCATTAACAGCTGCCGGCACATAAAGCCGCCGGGGGTGAAATAACCAAGACCAACTAAAAAGGCATATGTTCCGGTTCCTCCGGCCAGCCCGGTTGTTTCAGTGTCGATAAACAGGGCATTTTCAATGCGGAATTCGTTTTGAAATTTCGGCTCCAAATGGCACAGGCTGTCATAGGGGTCCTGAGCCACCTGCCCGAGCGAGGCGGGGCCATGCCGATTTGTGAGCGGAAATTCGCGTTCTACCACATAGCAGGGGCCGTGGGGGGTATTTATTTCTTTCCCACGCAGATAGGGGTCTAAATCGGCCGCCGCGGGCCGCCGCTGTTGGGGCACGGTTTCTTGGGGTAAAAATCGGCGCAGTTTATCTGTGAGGTTCAACCTGCAGCACCTCCCGTAAAAGGCGGCCGGCCAAAACCTTGCCGCCGGGGCCAACTTCTTCGCCGGGCCCGACGCAGGAAGGGCAGCCCGTTTGGCAGGGGCAGCCGCTTAACATGGATAGTGCTCGCCAGATGAGCCGGCCGTGCGCCTTGAACAGCTGTTCGCTGTAACCCACCCCACCCGGATATTTTTCGTAAATATATATGGTGGGCTCTTCGGTGAAGGGGGAGCGAATCTGTGCCGTCACGCCCAAATCCCCCGGTTCGCACATTAGCTCCAACGGAGCCAGATTGCCCAACAAATTGGCTGTACCCAACAGGGCGCCCTGCAGCTCTTCGCGGTCCAGTTTGTGGGTTAGATGCGCGGGCACGCTGAACCAGTAAGCATTAGTATGCATCTCCTGTTCGGGTAGGGCGATATTTCCCCAGCCGATGTTTTCGTGGGTGTAGAATTTAATCTTTTTATACATATGGGTTTTGGCGGCCACCATTACCTCACCCCAACTGCGCCGCACGTGGGGGAGTTCTTCTGCGGCCGAGACCCGAAGCACCTTTAATTCCACCGCTAAATTGGCATCTGTGTAATAATCCACATCAACCTCTCGGGCATAGGCTTTTTGCCTTTCCCAATCCAGCTTGTCGATGTGGTACTGCCTGCTCTCGTGAATGTAGATCGCCCCCTCATGGATCAGCATGGGAGCGCTGAAGCGATCCACCTCGCCAATCACCCGCCTCTGCCCATGGCTAGTATCAATAATTGCGAAATTTTCCGTTGAAGCGCTGCGCAGTGAAATATCCGCCGCGGGATAGTTTTCGGCCATCCAGTACCAGCGGTCTTCCACTTTGCGCAGGATCATCTCTTCGCTTAAATAGTCCAGGATCTCGGCCGGTTCAGAGTCGCCGAATGTTTCCCCTTCCGTAAAGGGCAGCTCGAAAGCGGCGCACTTCAGATGCGAAACCAGAATGTAAAGGTTAGTGGGGTCAATCCGGGCATATTCCACACCGCGCTGATTGAAATAGGCGGGGTTTTCAATCATAAACTGATTAAGCGGGCTGGAGTTGGCTACCAAAATAGCTATGGAGCTGTCGCTCTGCCGGCCCGCACGCCCCATCTGCTGCCATGTGGAAGCGATGGTGCCGGGGTAACCTGTGAGGATGGCAGCCTGCAGCGTGCCGATATCGATGCCCAATTCCAGGGCATTGGTGCTGACCACGCCCAAGACTTTTCCGGCCCGCAGATCGCGTTCAATTTGGCGCCGCTGCTTGGGCAGATAACCGCCTCGGTAGGCGCGGATAATTTCGTCACGGCCCAGCTTATGGAAGGAATGGCGCAGGTAGGTGACAAGTACTTCCGTATCGAGGCGGCTGCGGGCGAAAATAATGGTGGGGATCTTTGCTGTGAGCAGTTCGTTGGCCAGCGCTTGCGCTTCCAAAAGTGAGCTGCGCCTGATGCCCAAAGCCTTGTTGACAACGGGCGGATTATAGAAAATGATTTCCTTTTTGCCGCGGGGTGCGCCGTTTTCGGTGATCGCTTCCACCGGCCGGCCTAAGAGCGCCGCGCCGTGCTCACGGGGGTTGGCAATGGTGGCCGACGTGCAGATAAAGAGGGGATCAGCGCCGTAAAAGCGGCAGATGCGCTGCAGCCGCCTGAGCACGTTGGCCACATGCGAGCCGAATACGCCCCTGTAGATGTGCAGTTCATCAATGACCACGTATTTTAAATTTTCAAAAAGCCGCATCCATTTGGTATGGTGGGGCAAAATTCCCGCATGCAGCATGTCGGGGTTTGTCACCACAATACTGCCGGCCCGGCGAATCGCGGTACGGGCGTCTACCGGCGTATCTCCATCGTAAGTGTATGTCTTGATTTTGCTGCCCAGCTCTTCCGCCCAGTCCATCAGTTCTGCCACCTGATCTTGGGCCAGTGCCTTGGTGGGGAAAAGATACAGAGCCCGTGCTTCTTCATCCTGCAGCAGCGTGCTCAAGACGGGAAGATTATAACAGAGTGTTTTACCTGATGCGGTGGGGGTGACCACAACAAAGTCTTGGCCTCGTCCCGCTTTTTCCAGTGCTTCGGCCTGGTGGCTGTATAATCGGGTAATATTTTTTTTGTGCAGCAGATTGCTAAGCTCGACGGGCAAAAAGGCCGGTATGGGCCTAAAGACGCCCTCCTGCGCGGGAGAAGTGCTGCGATAAGTGATATTTTTTTGAAAACGAGGATTCTTAAGCAGATTGTCTAAAACGGCTTCCGCATCCATAGGTGTAGCCCCCCTCTGCCTCAATCATAAACGAACGCCTGTTTGATGTCAATTTCCTTTTCAGCAAAAAAAGTGCCGGCTGAGCCGGCACTTGGGGAAGGGGGAATCTAGCGGGAGGAGTAGAGTTTGGCCACCCGTTCCCAGTCAATTACATTAAACAGCGCTTGAATATAATCGGCCCGCACGTTCTTGTATTTCAGGTAATACGCGTGTTCCCAAACGTCAATGCCCACCAGGGGCGTGAGTTTGCCTCCGTGGGACATGAGGGGATTATCTTGGTTGGGTGTGCTGGAGACAATAAGTTTTCCCGTTTGATCCGCCGCCAACCAGGCCCAGCCCGAACCAAAGACCCCCGCCGCCGCGGCGGACAGCTGCGTTTTAAGGCTGCCAAAATCACCGAAATCCTTTTTGATCCGCTCAGCCAGTTCGCCCGCGGGTTCCCGGCCCCCTTGGGGGCTGAGGATGTCAAAGTACAAGTTATGGTTGTAATAACCGCCGCCGTTATTGCGAACCGCCATCTTGAGAGCAGGGTCTTTGATTCTGTCCAAATCGCTTAAGATTGCTTCAATGCTTTGGCCGGCCAGCTCCGGCAGGTTTTTGAGGGCATTGTTCAGATTATTTGTATAGGCCGCGTGATGTTTACCGTAGTGCGTTTCCATTGTCAGCTGATCGATATGGGGTTCCAACGCCTTAAAATCATATTCCAATTGAATTTGCTTAAACATCCCATCATCTCCTATCAATTTAGTCGGATTTGATTCTAGTCTAGCATACCCTCCACATAAATGCAAGTGATTATTATTATCACACAATTATTTTTCTTCCCGGCCGGCACATATCTCTCTCGGTCTGTGCGTACGTTTTTAATTAGAATGACAGAGGGGGTGGGGAGGATGGGCGCCAAGCAGCGGGAAACCCCGATTTTCAGCGGTTTGGCCCGTTATGCGCAGCAGGGCTGCCTTCCTTTTCATGTCCCGGGCCACAAAAGGGGTTTGGGCATGGATGGGGAATTTCGTGCCTTCATGGGTGCTGAAGTATTAGCTTTCGATGTGACTAACATTGACCCCCTTGACGATTTGCACCGGCCGAGGAGCATGATCAAGGCCGCGCAGTGCCTAGCGGCTCAGGCCTTTGGAGCGGATCGAACTTGGTTTTCGGTACAAGGTACCACCACTCCCATCATGGCCATGCTCATGGCCATCTGCGGCCCGGGGGACGAGGTAATTCTACCCCGCAACATTCACCGCTCGGTTTTATCCGGCCTCATTTTTTCCGGGGCCAAGCCCATCTTTCTTCCGCCACCCCTAGATGGCCTTTTAGGCATCAACCACTGCCTGCGGCCGGAACAGGTGG
>CAZVDE010000002.1:20824-99340 GCA_964626065.1 uncultured Clostridiaceae bacterium
CCACCCCTAGATGGCCTTTTAGGCATCAACCACTGCCTGCGGCCGGAACAGGTGGAAAGGGCCTTAAAAGAAAATCCCGCCTGTAAGGGGGTCTTGATCATTAATCCCACCTATTATGGTTTTGCCGGCGACTTGGCCCGCATCGTGCAGATCTGCCATGCCGCTGGGGTACCTGTTTTAGTTGATGAGGCGCACGGCAGCCATTTTTATTTTCACCCCGGCCTGCCTCTTAGCGCCATGGAGGCGGGGGCGGATTTGGCCGCGGTCAGTGTCCATAAACTGGGCGGGTCTTTAACGCAAAGTTCACTTTTGCATCAGCGCGGTGACAGGATCTCGCCTCGGCGCATCCAAACGCTGCTTAATTCTTTGACAACTACTTCCGCATCTTTCCTGCTTTTAGCCTCACTGGATACTGCCAGGCGCCATTTAGCGCTGCACGGGAAGGAAATATTGGCGCGTGTCATGGAATTGGCGGAAGGGGCCCGGCGCGAAATCAATAAAATTCCGGGCCTGTGGTGCCCGGGGGCGGAGGTTGTTGAAAAGGGCGGCTCCATTGCGGGGGTCGATCTGACTAAACTTGTTATTTCCGTGTGCCGGCTGGGAATCAGCGGGCGGCAGGCGGAGCGATGGTTGGGCAGGAATAAGCGGGTTGCGGTGGAGCTGGGGGATTTGCACAATGTTCTCTGCATTATTACGGAAGGGGATAACCGGGCAACGATTGGGGCTTTGGTGGCAGCCTTCCGGGCCTTGAGCCGTGAATTTGCCGCCCGGCCTAAAAAGATGCGCGGCGGGCCTCTGCCCGGGCTTCCGGTGGCCCCGCGCCTGGAACTCACACCGCGGCAAGCCTTTTACGCCCCCAAAAGGTGCCTCAGCCTAAGGGATGCGGTGGGTGAGATCGCCGCGGAGTGGCTCATGACTTACCCACCGGGTATTCCTTTGATCCTGCCCGGTGAAGTTTTCGATCGGCTCACCTACGAAAGGATCCGTGCCTGCCAGGGGGCCGGCTTGACCATGCTGGGTTTGGAGGATCCCCTGCAGGAGAAGATGTGGGTAGTGAGCAGTGCTTAAAAGGCTGACAGGCGGCGGAATGGGCCGCCTCTACCTGTCCTATTTGTGGCCCAGTGCCGCGGGCGCGCTGGTCAGTTCTTGTTACATTTTAACGGATACCATTTTCATTGGGCGCGCTTTCGGCGGCCCTGGCCTTGCCGCACTCGATCTGGCGCTGCCTTTATATAATGCCTTTACTGCCCTGGGATATCTGCTGGGGGTGGGTGGAGCGGCCGCGTACAGCATTCGGCTGGGCCGGGATGAAAGGATCATTTGGCACAGTGTCATCTGCGGTTTGGGCCTATCAGCCGCAGTCTCTCTCGGGGGCCAACTGCTGTTGGGCCAATACTGCCCGGCGGTGGGCTATTTGCGCGATTATCTGGGTGTGCTTTTAATTTTCGCACCTTTTTTTGTGTTCAGTGCCCTGCTGGCCCCCATTGTTACTAATGATGGGGCGCCAAGGTTGGCCATGTGGGCTTTGGCCGGCGGCGCAGGCCTTAATATTGTCCTGGATTTGCTGTTTATTTTCAAGTTTGGCTGGGGCATGGCCGGGGCCGCACTCGCCACCGGGCTTGCCGCCGTGTGCAGCTTTGTCATTTTGGCTTCCCGTTTTCTCGCGGCGCACTCGGGCCTTAGCCTTACGGCGGGGCCGCTGTGCGGGAGGCTTGTGTTGTCCATAATGGCTAACGGCTTTCCTTCCTTTCTGGTTGAAACGGGTGCCGGTTTGACGATTTTGTTTTTTAATCGGGCGCTAATGCCGTTGGCCGGGGAGCAAGGAATCGCGGTCCACGGCATTTTAGCTAACATTGCCCTGGTCAGTTCCGCCCTTTTTACCGGTATCGGCCAGGCCGCCCAGCCTTTAGTCAGCCATAACTACGGGCTCCGCCGCTGGCGGGGAGTTAGGCAGGTGCGCAACCTCTCTCTGACGGGCGCGGTGCTATTGGGCGGCCTAATCTGCCTGGCCGGGCAGATCTTTCCGGAAACTGTCGCCGCGGTATTTATCGGGACAGATGCCCGGGCCCATGCTGAACTGCTCGCCGCGGCTGTGCCGGGCATCCGCCTCTATTTTTGGGCGTTCTTGCCCATGGGCGCCAATGCCGTGCTGACGATCTATTATCAAGCACTTGAATTTGCGCTCCATGCCGCTATTTTGGCCATGGGCAGGGTTTGTGTGCTGATCCCCCTCGGCCTGCTGCTGCTGCCGCGCCGGTTTGGAGTGGCAGGTATATGGCTTGTGCTGCCCTGTGCGGAGTGCTTGTCCTTAGTGTTGGGGTGGTGTGTGGCTAAACGGGACTTTTAAGGGCCGTACTCAATGTAATTGGGCAGGGGGCGGTAGTAGTCAACCCCAAGTTCGCGTTTGGCCTTAATGCCGCCGGGATATTCCACTTCCACCCAGGTGCGCACGGTAAGGCCGGGGGCCCCTTCGAGCGAACGCATTTCACCCGGGGCCAAGTTGCGATTTCTGCGTTTAATCGTCCAAGTGGGAACACGGTTCATTTCTTCTCTCTGCCACTCCACCAGCGGCGGGTCGTATTGGCCGTAGAGGGCAATGTAAAGCGTTGTATCCTGCACCGCGGCCCACAGCACAAGGGGGTGGCCTTTGTTATTCAGGAAGCGCACATCCTTTAATCCCCAAAGAATGGTGGCGTCACGGCCCGGCGGTACGTAGGGCACAGGCATGCTGTGGGGGTGGCGTTCCACCAAGTGCAGGTCACTGTGGACGCCCAGGTTGTACATGGTAGTGGCTACTTTGCAGATTCCCCCGCCCGTGGTTGTGCCGATTTGCCCGTTGGCATACAAAGGCCCCGGGCCGAAACCCCTGTTTTTTGTCCGAGGCCCGATCGCTTGATTTAAAGAAAAAATAGCGCCCGGTTCGATGACAGTGCCGCTTAAGTATTCTGCTGCCGTTGTTACATTGTGTTCCTCCTGCAGGATGGGATCGGGCAGTGTGGTGCGGAAGGCATTGATGAACAGGTAGGCGGAATACCTGAGGCGGGCGTCCGTCAGGTCCAAGGGCGGGGCGGCGTACCAGGGCAGATCCTCCTCAGCAACGGGCCCATACAGTTTGTTGCCCAAGCCGGCGCCTACCGGCAGGGCCGGTCTTGCGCCCGAAACGGCGAGGCTTGCTAGGCCATCCTCACTCCACAGCCGGGCCGGCAGGATGGGATCAGGAGAAAACCGGAATTGGTTGAGGTAGGCGGAGAGGGCCAGCTGTGCTCCTATTACCAAGAAAACAAAGGCGGCCCGCAGCCTGTTGTTCCTTTTCCCACCCATTCCGCAGCCCCCCTCATGCCTTTGTTCAACTCTATGAACAATATTCACCGCTTATGAGGGCGGACGGAACCAAAAGTTGAGCCAATATTTCTCGAAAAGACTTTTTGTTACGGCCGCGGCGAAATTGGGTGAGGAGATAGAGAATCTAGGCGGCACACGGAAAGACTTTAGGCTGACGAAGCAGCCCCGGCCTGTCTCGGTGAGCATGGAAGCGCCCAAAGCACCCCCTTGAAAGCGAAATCGGGGTTTTTCACCGGCGATCTCCAAGGCAATGTTGCGGGCCACGACCTCTGCCTCATAATGGGCGTAAAACCCCACCTTAGGCAGTGTTGGCGTCCCGACCGCATCACCTATGGCATACACATCCTGCGCATCCATGGCCAGTGTGTGGCGATTCACTTTCAGCCAGCCCTGCCTATCCCGCAGAGCGGGGGACGTAAACAGGGCAGGGCCGAAATGGAGGGGGATGCCGATAATCAGATCAGCCGGAATCCGCCGGCCTCCTTCAAGCAGTAGGCCGTTTTTTTCCACCGCTTGCACTCGGGCCCTGGTGATGACCTGAATGCGCCTTTTTTGGAAAAGTCGCAGGTACTTATGGCTGGTAGTCAGGCCCCCCGTTTCCAGGGGGAATTTTTCCGGGGTGACAAATACGAGGCGCACTCGGTCGGCAAGGCCGCGGCGGTTGAAGTATTCTCGCAATAGAAAGCTCAGTTCATAAGGGGCAATGGCACCCGTGAAGGGAAGGCCGGCGATAAACAGCACAACCTGCCCACGGCTGAATCGGGTAAGTGTTTCGTGCAGCCGGGCCGCTTCTAATAAATCGTAGGGGTCATGGGCGAACCGGGCCTGCCCCGGCAGCGCGTTTGTAGTGCGCCTAGCACCAAGTGCAATAATTAGGTAGTCATATTTTAAAAAGCCGCACTCCGTTTCCACCGTTTTTTCTTGCGGGCTGATCCCTTTTACTTCCGCCTGTAAAAAGCGGACATTATCATTTTGCAAAAGGGCCAGGGGGCGTGTAATCTGCCGCGGTTGGCGCCGGCCCACAATTAATAGGGGCAGGGCGGCCAAAAAGCGGTGGCTGCAGCTTTTGTCCACCAAGGTGATCTGCTGTCCGGGCGGCAGTGCCTTGCGCAGTACATTGGCTGCCGCCACACCCCCCGTACCGCCGCCCAAAATCACAATTTGCCTACCCATATGCTCACCTTCCCTGCATAACTTGCCCAAAAATAAAAAACCCAGCCCGTTAAGGACTGGGTTTGCAGGCGGCTCGGCCTAATCTTCAAAGGCCTCTTTCACTTTCCATTCTTTCCACACTTTGCCTACCAGATCGGGGCCGGGGCGCAGTACTTTTTTGCCCGGTTTCCAACCGGCGGGCATAACTTCGGCGCCCTTTGTTTTGCGCACGTGTTGGAACGCCTTGATTTGACGCAGTGTTTCTTGTACGTTGCGCCCCACAGGGGGGGTCATTACTTCGAAGGCCTGGACGATTCCATCCGGATCGATTAAGAAACGGCCCCTGGTCTCGACCCCTTCTTCCTCATTATAAACGCCATACAATCTGCCCACATTGCCATTTTGGTCCGAAAGCATGGGGAAGGGGACGTCTTTGCCCAACATTTTGGAGAGTTCGTTTTCGTTCCATATTTTATGAACAAAAACACTGTCAACGCTAACCGAGAGGACTTCAACGCCCAATTCTTCAAACTCAGGGTATTTTTCAGCAACTGCTGAAACTTCGGTTGCTCAAACGAAGGTGAAGTCACCCGGATAGAAGCAGAGCATAACCCACTTTCCGTGATAGTTTTCTAAGCTGATTTCGCCAAATTTGCCCTGATGATAAGCGGGGGCAGTAAATTGAGGGGCTGGTTTTCCTACTTGCAGCATAGTTTTTTTATCTCCTTTCTCCATTTCCGCGGCCAGTCCGGGCTCAACTGCGGGTTTAGCTTGGCCCGCGGGCCTTTGGCAGCCGGCAGCAAATTCTTTCATTTTTAATCCTCCTTAAGCTTTTTAATAGTAGCCATTACTAATTTCCCCATAAAACGAGGAATTCCTCCTTTTTACCAAAACTTTCTCTGAGAACAGGCACTTTGCTTAAGGAAGGGAATTGGGCGGCAACGGAGAAAACATGGAGGTGTATGCAATGGTAAAATTTACTGAAGAAAGGGGTTTGAACATGAAGTTAAATTACAGGCGAACATTTTTCATCGGTTTGGCATTTATGTCCATTTCGGCTTTTTGGCAGTTGTACGACAGTATTATCCCCCTGATTTTGAAGCATACCTTCGAGATTGGGGATACCTTGGCGGGGGCAATAATGGCCATTGATAACGTCTTGGCCCTATTTATGCTGCCCTTATTCGGGGCGCTTTCCGATAAAGTGGACACGAAAATCGGCAAGCGGATGCCCTTTATTGTGGGGGGTACGACTGTGGCCGTAATTGCCATGGTGCTTTTGCCCGTGGCGGACAATCTGGTCAGCCTGCCCCTATTCGCGGTAGTGCTTATGCTGACCCTGGTGGCCATGAGTACCTATCGTTCTCCCGCAGTGGCGCTCATGCCTGACGTAACGCCTAAACCGCTGCGGTCCCAGGCCAACGGAATTATTAATCTCATGGGGGCGCTAGGCGCGGTGTTCTCTTTGCTTTTAATTTCTAAACTTGTACCGGCCACGGCACAGCCCAACTACATGCCCCTTTTCGCCATTGTAGCCGGGTTTATGGTTTTTACCGTCGTGGTTTTATTCACTACCGTCAAAGAGAAGAAACTGGCGGCAGAGATGGCTGTTTATAACCGGGAAGAGGAAGAAGAAACAGGTGACAAGGGCAAGGGGGGGCGCATGGAGCCTGCCGTCTACCGCAGCTTCCTCTTTATCTTGGCCTCTATCTTTTTTTGGTTCTTTTCTTATAATGCCGTCACTACCGCCTTTTCCAAGTATGCCCAGGATTTTTTGGGAATTGAAGGGGGCGGTTTCGCGAGCATCCTCATGCTGGCCACCATTGCGGCGGTAGTTGCCTTTGTTCCCGCCGGTTTTATCGCGGCCAAGATCGGTAGAAAGAAGACAATTATGGGAGGCATCGTGCTCATGACGGTATCTTTTACTACCGCTGCGTTTTTCACATCTTACACCCCTGCGCTGAGCGTGCTCTTAGTGCTGATTGGCTTCGGCTGGGCCTCCATTAACGTCAATTCTTATCCGATGGTTGTGGAAATGTCTAGGGGCTCGGATGTGGGCCGCTTTACTGGGTACTACTATACTGCTTCCATGTCTGCGCAGATTTTGACGCCCATTTTATCCGGTTTTTTCCTGGAACATGTGAGCTACCGCACCCTATTTCCCTATGCGGCAGTGTTTATGATTATTGCCTTAATTACCATGAGCCAAGTCAAGCACGGTGACAGCAAGGCGCAAGTTTCCGAAAATAAGTTGGAAATGTTGGATGTGGAAGACTAATTTACACTAGAAGGGGCACGGCGGTGAAGCAAGTCCAAAAACAAAGCAAAATACGGATTCTGATCGATTTGATGTATACGTTTTTTAAGATGGGGCTGTTTACTTTCGGGGGCGGCTATGCCATGCTGCCCCTTTTGCAGCGGGAGATTGTGGACAATAAGGGCTGGGCCAGTGAAGAACAGCTGTTGGATTATTACGCCATCGGCCAAAGCACGCCCGGTATTATTGCAGTCAATACCGCTTCATTTGTGGGTTATTTTCAAGGAGGCGTTGTGGGCGCGATTCTGGCCACGATCGGGCTTGTGCTGCCCTCTGTGATCATCATTCTCTTGGTGGCCACCATTTTGAGGCAGTTCACCGAGGCCGCTTTGCTGCAGCATGCCTTCGGCGGCATCAGGATTGCCGTTTCGGCCTTAGTGTCCTTTTCCATCTATCGTCTGGGAAAGGCGGGCATTGTGGATCGGTTGGCCCTGATCTGGACGATTTTATCCTTTGCGGCCATCGCCTTTTTTAATGTGTCGCCATTGTGGATTGTCTTGGCCTCCTTTGCGGTGGGCAATTTGGTGCAGTGGGGGAGGGAAAGGCGGGCATGAATACGTTTTTTCTTTTAATTTTTGAATTTCTCAAAACAGGCTTATTTGCAATTGGCGGGGGTTTAGCCACACTGCCTTTCTTGCGGGAAATGGCCCAGCGCTATCCGTGGTTTACGATGGAGGATCTATTAGATATGATCGCCATCTCGGAGAGCACGCCGGGCCCGATTGGCATTAACATGGCCACCTTTGCCGGGTTTAATGCCGCCGGGCCGCTGGGTGGGGTGGTGGCCACATTGTCCATTATTCTGCCCTCAATTATTATCGTGGTGATTATCGCTTCCTTTATGGAGCGATTCCAACAATCCGTTGTGGTGCAAAGGGGTTTTTACCTGCTCAGGGCAGCTACTGCGGGGTTGATTGGCGGCGCTGTTTTTGAAGTCATTTTATTGTCCTTGTTCAATCTGGAAGCGTATGGCGCGACGGGTGGGCTCTTGGCCCTGGTGCGCTGGCCGGCCGTGTTCATGTTTGCGGCCTTAGTTTACCTGATCAGAAGGTTTCCTAGGGTGCATCCGATTGCTTTTATCGCGGCCAGTGCCGTGATGGGCATCTTACTCAAGTTATAATGGTTTACGCAGGCAGCAGAACTGCACAAAGCAAGAAAATAAGAAGAAGGGATTGATACTGACTTGGAAATAAGGGGTTTGCTTTACAGTCCGGAGGCAGTAGGGGACCAGCTGGTGTTGGTGGCGGAGGATAGCTTTGAGGCTTATGAATGGCCCTGCCCCCAACTGGAAAAGATTGCGGCGGCCCAGGGTTTTAAGGGCGAGGCAGGCCAAATCATTGCCGCTTCTATGGTGGGCGAGGATAGGGAAAGTGTCCGCCGCGTGATCGTCGTTGGCCTGGGTGCAGAGGACGAGCTCTGTTTGGAGGGTGTGCGGAAGGCCTTGGGCAGTGGGCTGAAAGAAGCGGAGAAACTTAAAGTGGAAGTTTTAACCGCTGCCCCCCGGGTGTGGAAACGGCTGCCCGTTGCAGATGTGGCTCGGGCCATGGCGGAAACGGCAAAGATCAGCGGCTATCGTTTCGATCGCTATCTTTCCGAGAAAAAAGAAGCGGGCCTGAAAGTGCTCCAATTAGGCTATACACAGGAACAAGAAGCAGATGTGCTGCGAGGCCTCAAAGTGGGGCAGGCACTGGGCCGGGCCACCAATTTGGCCCGTGATCTTGTGAATGAACCGGCGAATGCCATGACACCGGGCCAACTCGCCGCGGAGGCAAAAAAAGCCGGGGCGGAGCATGGTTTTGAGGTAGAGGTCCATAAGGAGGAAGCCATTGTCCGTTTGGGCATGAAAGCCTTCTTGGAAGTGGGCAAA
Source organism: uncultured Clostridiaceae bacterium (assembly GCA_964626065.1). Taxonomy (GTDB): domain Bacteria; phylum Bacillota; class Limnochordia; order Darwinibacteriales; family Darwinibacteriaceae; genus UBA3910. The sequence continues at coordinate 29,503 of CAZVDE010000002.1, forward strand.
GCAAGTGCAAACAAACCCAGGCTGATTGTCATGCGCTACCGGGGCAACCCCGCTCAGCCGGAAGAAATTTTGGGCTTTGTGGGCAAGGGCATTACCTATGACAGCGGCGGGCTTTCCATTAAGCCGGGGACGAGCATGCCCACCATGAAGTATGATATGGCCGGGGCAGGCGCGGTTATCGGCGCCATGAGCGCGATCGCCCGGGAACAACTGCCCTTAAACGTCGTGGCAGTAGTAGCGGCCTGTGAAAATCTGATTTCCGGCACCGGTTACCGCCCCGGAGATATAATCGAGACGATGGCGGGAAAAACTGTTCTAATCGAATCCACCGATGCTGAAGGGCGCTTAACGCTGGCTGATGCGGTCCACTACATCCTTACGGAAGAGAAAGTGCATACCGTGGTCGACATTGCTACCTTGACGGGCGCGGTCATAGTGGCGCTGGGAGCTACCACGACCGGGGTGATCACCAATCAACAAGCCCTTTACGATAAAATGCAGGATGCGGCAGGAAAATCAGGTGAAAGGATCTGGCAGCTGCCCGGTTTTGCTGAATACAAAGAATTAAACAAAACACCCCTGGCCGATCTGAAAAACACGGGAGGCAGGGGGGCCGGGACGGTGACTGCCGGCTTGTTTATTGAGGCCTTTGCACAGGAAAAACCGTGGATACACCTGGACATTGCGGGCACGGCCTTTGCTGATAAGGGCAGAGACTATTTTGCTGAAGGGGCAACGGGTGTCGGTGTAAGGCTGCTGTACCACTTCGCCGAAACGTACCTTTAAACACTAGGGGGGAGCGGAAGGGCTTCCCCCTTTTTAGAACGGATGAGATTTATGGCAGAGAATTCTGTTTGGGCCGGGAAGGGTTTTGCCGCCGTGATGGCCATCATCGCCTGCGTTTTGTGGGGCAGCGCTTTCCCGGTCCTCAAGATTACCTATGCTGAGCTAAATCTAGCGCCCGGAGACAGCGCGGCGCGCTTGGTTTTAGCCGGCCTGCGTTTTTTCATTGCCTCCGTTTTTTTGTTGGCAGTTCTCAAATTCGGGCTGCGGCGGCCGCTTAAGATCGAAAGGCACCGGTGGCGGCACCTATTATTACTGGGCCTGGCTCAAACCGGTTTACAGTATTATTTCTTTTATAACGGCCTGGCCCATACGGGCGGCATAAAATCCGCGGTACTCAATGCGGTGGGCAATTTCTTGGTTGTGATTGTGGCCCACTTTATCTATGCGGACGATAGGTTGAACGGGGCTAAGGTTTTAGGTTTGATTACCGGGTTTGCCGGCATTATTTTAGTAAACTGGCAGGGGGGGTTAAAAGGCGGGTTTTGGGATTGGGCCTGGCGCGGCGAGGGTTTCATTCTGTTAAGCGGGATGGCGGGTGTGTACGGAACATTTAAGGCCAAGGAATTGGCCCGAGATGTGCATCCCATTGTAATCAATGCCTACCAGATGCTCTTTGGCTCACTACTGCTCCTTGCCGCAGGTATCGCCGCAGGCGGCGCCACGGGCGGCGCCGGTTTGGCGGTGCTGCGGGGCGCCGGGCCTTTGTTTTGGGCACTCTTGCTTTATTCCGCTTTTTTGTCCGCTGCCGCCTTCTCCATTTGGTATACGCTTTTGCGGCATAATAAAGCGGGGGAGATTACCCTTTATCGTTTCGTCATTCCCATTTCCGGTTCTCTGCTTTCCGCTTTGGTACTACCCGGCGAAGACTTTACCCTATCTGTTTTGCTCGCTTTGCTTTTGGTCGCGTCCGGACTTATAGCTGTTAATTACCGAGGTCGAAAGGGGGAGGCCCATGGCCGTTTATGAGAAGGAGATTGAAGTTCGGTATGCAGAAACGGATCAGATGGGTGTAGTTTACCACGCTAATTATCTGGTTTGGTTTGAACTGGGCCGCAGTGCGCTTTTGGCTGCCCAGGGGTTGGACTATGCGGGCCTGGAACAGCAAGGTTTCCTTTCGCCCGTAATCAGTGTGGAGGCTTCTTTTTTAAGCCCGGTCCGTTACGGGGAGGCGGTGGTGATTAAGACCAAAGTACAGGCCTACGATGGCCTGCGCACCACTTATGCTTATGAGGTTTGGGTGGATGAAAGGCTGTGCGTGCGGGGCCGCAGTGTGCATGTTTGTGTACGCAAAGAAGGGTTTCGGCCAATTTCTATCCGGCGCAGTTTGCCGAAATGGGACGCAGTTTACGAGAGAATTAAACATTCTTAGCCTGGCGCAGAGCGCAGCAGCCCTAGGGTAAGGATAACGTTATTCGGGGTTATTTGGGCAAAAACGGTTGTTTTTCGGCTTAGACAATGGGATCCGCCCTTGCTATGATGGAGGTGAGAAAGGGGAGAACCGGCGTGGAAAAGAAGAAAGCCCCCAAAGCTGCCCCCAAAAAGCAGCCACCTGCCAAAGGCGGCAAATAACAATTAAAGCGTAGTTTTGAAGAAAAAGCCGGTGAACCCCACCGGCTTTTATCTAAAAAAACCGTTTTGGACCAGCCTGCTGTTGAGCCCGCGCACCATTTCGGGATAATCCCGCCACGGTACCGGCCTGCTGAAATAGTAACCCTGGGCTTCGGTGCAGCGCATTTTAACCAGGAGTTCCAGCTGTTTAGGCCGTTCCACTCCTTCCGCGACTATGGACATGGACAGGTTTCTGCCCATGCCGATTATGGAGCGCACCAGGCCTTCGGTGCGCAGATTTTGGTCTAAAAGATCAATAAAAGTGCGATCGACCTTGAGGATTTCCATGGGGTAGCGAACCAAATAATCCAATGTGGAGTAAGCAGTGCCAAAGTCGTCGATGGCCAAATCGACGCCCAGCCGCTGCAGCTGCCCTAGGTTGTTGAGCACGGCTGCCGTGGGGGACAGCATGGTATCTTCTGTTATTTCAATCTGCAAAAAGCTGGCGGGCAAAGAGTGTTGTTGTAGAATAGTACTTACAACTTGGGGGAAATTAGGTGAACGAAAATGGCTGGCTGAGATGTTCACGGCGGCCCTGCCCATGACTAAGCCTTGTTTTTGCCACAGGCGGTGCTGGCGGCAGACTTCCTCCAGCATATATTCGCCGATCTGCTCCATGAACCCGCCTTGCTCTGCCGCCGGCAGAAATTCGCCCGGTTGAAGCAGGCCCCGCACCGGGTGGTTCCAGCGAATAAGTGCTTCCTTGCCAACGATCTGGCGAGATTCGAGCCGAATAATTGGTTGGTAATAGACAGTGAACTGCCTTCTTAGTAAAGCGTTGCGGATCTCGGTTTGAAAGCGCAGTTTGTCCATAATTGCGTGGTGTATATCCGGGTTATAAAGCTTGACAGTGCCGACTGAATCATGTTCCGCATCGTACAGCGCAGTCTGGGCCTGCTGAAAAAATGCCTCTGCGCTCAGTGCTTCGTGCTCGCCGATGGTGACGCCCCCGAACAGGCGAATTTCTACATCGCTGCCTTCAATCGAAAGGGGGTGGCTGAACAGATCGTTTAAGCGGTCAATTAGCTGCAGTACCCCACCTGTACCGGAGGGGGCGAACAGCCCGAACTCCGCTTCAGCGACCCTGCCCACAACTTTTTTGCCACCGCCCATAGTATTTAAAGCGTTCGCAGTTTCGATTAAGATCTCGTCCACCACTTCCGGCCTCAAAAGTGTTTTTAGTTCGGCCAAACCCCGGATACTGATTAGTGCCAAGACAACGGTGGGATTATGATTGAGGCAGTTGCCGAGTTCACTCAAGAAATAGTGGCGGTTGGGCAGCTTAGTCAGGGGATCAAGGTAGGTCATGGTGCCGATGGTGTCCATCATGCGGTTGAAAAAGATGCGCGTATCCCCAAATTCATCGGCTGAGGCCACTTCGGCCCGCACTGTGAGATCCCCCTCTGATCCCCGGCGAAAGACTTCCTTTAACTCTACAATGGGGGCGGTGATGGTACCCGCGAACCAAAATCCTAATCTTAGAACTAGCAGCAGGCCCAGGCCCGAAGCGATGAGTGAAAAATAGATCAGGCGTTTAAGGGGCCGCTTATAATAAGCGGTTGGCAGTTTGGTCACAACGGTCCAGCCCGGGGTATGGGGGATTTCGGATAAAAAAGCCCGGTATTCAACCCCATCTTGGCTGTAAGTGAAGGTGCCGGAATCGCGGATGCGTAAATCACCCCATTGGGGGTGAAAGTCGCTGAGAGATCTATCAAGGATAAAACCGGGATTTTGATGGGTAATAAAACGCCCGTTTTCATCGATAAGATAGATGTCCCAATCGGGGTGTTCGTGTTTAAGGCCCGCAATCGTCTGATAAATTTCGGTTAAGCCAACGCCCAAGCCCAGCAGGCGCACAACTTCGGTGCGCGTATCGTTCCAGATCGGTGCAGCTAAAACAACAATTTTTTCTCCGGTGGAACGGGAAACAAGGGGTTCTGAGATAACCGTTTCGCCGCCCATCACCTGCGCAAAGTAGGAACGATCGGCAATATTGCCCGCCGGGCTGCGCAGGGTGGTGTTGTAACTGCCGTCTTTTTCAGCCACAAAATAAATGCGGTAATACTGATCTGTGTTTTCCATCTGCCCCTGCAGCAGCGGTTCCATTTCATCCCAGCGGGACTCTTTTAAAATGTCCGCCTCAGCCAGTTTGCTCAGCTCGCGCACCCGTTCTTGGCGCCACGTTTGGATGCTGCGAGCATAGCCCTGCACCACCGATATGGCGTTTTGCTCCAAGAGGTCCCTAACCAGAGAATGGGAAAGAAACCCCACGATTGCTAAGATGATTAGTGTAATGACTAAAACAATGGTAATGAACAGTACTAAAATGCGTTGTTTGATGCTGCCAAATAAACGGCTCGTCATTGCCGCTTCCTCCCACCGGCTTGCATGACTTCTACGTTTTTCGACGTTAGGTGACAAACTCCTTGGAAAAAGTTACAACAGGGGGGCCAATAATCTTAAAGCAGCCCACTTCAACCTGCGCAGCGCAGGCAGGTTAGTGTAAAGGGAGAGCTCAACTTCTTGGCAGAGGTGCAGTGTTTCCAGAAAATCATCCTTGATCTGCATTACGCTGGGTGTTTTATACAGCCAAACCCCGTTTTCAAAATGGAGGTACAGGCTGCGGTAATCCAGATTAATAGTGCCCACTACCGCGACTTCGTCATCGGCGACGAATGTTTTGGAATGCATAAATCCGGGGGTGTATTCATAGATGCGCACCCCGCTTTGGAGTAAAACAGGGTAATAAGAACGGGTCACGGTGTGCACCAGTGCCTTATCGGGGATGTGGGGCGTCACGATGCGTACGTCAACACCGGCCTTAGCTGCGTTGGCCAGCGCCATAATCATTTCGTTATCCAGAATTAGATAGGGTGTATTGATATACACATGGTCTTTGGCCCGGGAAATAAGATTCAAATAGACCGTTTCACCCACCGCTTCCCCATCCAGGGGATTATCCCCAAAGGGTTGGATATAGCCTGTGGCGTCGCCCGCCGGTGTGGGGGGGAAGCTTACCGGTCTAAAGCTTTCCAGATCCTCCGCTGTTCCCCGCAGGTATTCCCACATTGTCAAAAACATGACAACCAGTGACCAGGCCGCTTCTCCTTTGATCATAAAAGCGGAGTCCTTCCAGTGGCCGTATTTTTCAAAGGCATTAATGTATTCGTCCGCCAGATTGATACCGCCCGTAAAACCGGTATGGCCGTCAATGACCAGGATTTTACGGTGGTCGCGGTTGTTGAGCCTGGCAGACAAAATGGGCTGCAGCGGATGGAAGCGGGCCGTTTTTATCCCTAGCTTCTGAAGCTTGTTAGAGTAGTTGTGCGGGAGTTTGAAGGCGCAACCCAGATCATCGTAGATCAAGCGGACATCTACGCCCTCCTTGACTTTTTGCACTAAAATATCCAAGATAGAATTCCACATGATGCCCGGTTCAATAATAAAATATTCCAAGAAAATATATTCTTCCGCTTTTTCCAGCTCCCTCAGCATTGCTTCAAAAGCCAGTTCACCCAGGGGGTAAAAATGGGAGTAAGTATGTTTGTAAATGGGGAAAGCGCCGTGGTTTTGAATATAGCGGGCTTGGTTTGCGGCATGTTTGTCCAGTGCGGCCAGCCGCTGCACGATGGGCTCGCTGGAAGCCATGGACGTTTCGCCGTGAAGCTTAATTTGGGCCATTTTGTGCCGCATGCGCGGATTCACTCGGCGGTTGCCCAAAACGAGGTAAAACAATCCGCCGAAGATGGGAAAAAGAATGATAGGAATAATCCAGGAAATCTTGTAGGCCGATTTATCATTGCCGCCGGCTATGATGAGCACCACTACTGCGCTCAGTACCGTGCTGAAGGCATAGAAGAGTGGGAAATAACGCCCGAAGCGCCCAATCATAAGAATTAATGTGGCTGCTTGCGCGCCGATGGCTATACCGATAATCGTGACTCTATGAAATAAAAGCGATAAAATTTTCTTCATAAACGAAACCCCTTCCCCAAACTCTCCCTAATACATTCATCTTGGTTGAGCCGATTTCCTTTGTCAAGTAGCGAAAGTGGGCACAAACTCTTTATTGATAGCAGCTGTTCAGATCATGTATAGTGGGGAAAAGGGGGTTGAAGAAATGAGGAAGCGCGGTTTAGTCCTTTTGACGGTTTTATGTTTGGCCATCACTGGGGCGGCGGTCGTTCAGGCACAGGAAGGAAAACCCCTGGTGCCGGACTTTACGTTAATGTCCGCCGCGGGCGAGGAGATCAGCTTGAGTGATTACCGGGGCAAAATTGTGGTCCTGAATTTTTGGGCGAGCTGGTGCCAGCCCTGTCGCGCCGAGATGGGTGAGCTGCAAAAGTTACACGAGCTATTCCAAGACAGTGAAAGCCGTGTACTGCTCCTAATTAACCAGATCAATGGCAGGCATGAGACTTTGGAGACGAGCAGAAAATACTTGGAAGACAATGGATTTACCATGACTAATCTCTATGACCACGGGCAGGTGGGTCTGGGCATTTTTGGCATTCCGGGGCTGCCCACTACAGTCATCATTGACCGGGAGGGGTATTTGTCCGACTATAAAGTTGGCCAGGTGAACATGTTCGCTGTTCTGCAGATGATTGAGGGTGCTAAATAATGCTGCAGGGTATGGGCCCGGAAATAAGTCTATCACTGTTTGGTTTCAGTTTCTTAGAAGGCCTGCTGGCCTTTGTCTCTCCCTGTATTTTGCCTATGCTGCCCATTTACTTGATGTACTTAGGGGGCGCGGAGGGGGAAACGCTCTCCCGGCGGCGGCTGCTCAGCAATACACTGGGCTTTATAACCGGATTTAGCTTGGTCTTTGTTGCGTTAGGGGCGACCGCTTCGGCCCTGGGGGCCTTGCTTGTGGCCCATCGTGTTTTGCTGCAGAGGATTTCGGGCCTGGTTGTGATTGTTTTTGGCCTCAATTACCTCGGTGTGTTTCAGGTGGCCTTTCTTAATCGTTCTAAGACCTTCTCCGTTGAGACGAAAAATCTTAAATTTTGGTCCAGCACCCTGTTCGGCGCGGCCTTTTCTTTCGGTTGGACGCCTTGTTTGGGCGCATTTTTAGGTACTGCCCTGCTTTTAGCTTCCAATGCCAAGACTTTGTATCAGGGCATGGGGTTACTTTTGGTGTTTTCGCTGGGCCTGGCCATTCCTTTTTTTCTCACCGCCATTTTGTGGAGCAGGCTGCAGGGCGCATTCGGCTTCATTAAACGCAACATGAGGCTGATCCGGGGCATCTCGGGCGCGCTGTTGGTGTTGGTGGGTATTCTGATGCTGTTCGATCGTTTCGGCGGCTATGCCCGCCTATTCTTAGACTAAAAAAGCCCCCGTGAAAGGGGGCTTTAGGCGGCGAACTTTATAACGGTTCGAAGCGGGCGGTGAAAAAGCGCAGGACGGGCGGTTCGTAAACAAAGCGCAGCCCTTTGACGCTTTTCCGTTCTTTGTATAGATCGATGACCGCATCGGCCACCACATCCATATGGGAGTAGGTGTACACCCTGCGGGGGATGGTTAAACGAACAAGCTCCAGCTTGGGGTAGTGGTGGTTGCCGTCTTTATCTCGGCCCGCTGAGACAATGCCCCGTTCCATACTGCGCACGCCCGATTGCAGATAAAGCTGGGCCGCCAGCATCTGCGCGGGGAATTCTTCTTGGGGGATCTGGGGATAGAAGGCTCTTGCATCTAAAAAGACAGCGTGGCCGCCGATTGGTTTTACCACCGGGATGCCCGCTTCAATGAGGCGGTCGCCCAGATACTGCACCTGTGCTAAGCGGTGGGCGATAAAATGGTAGTCCATTGACTCATACATACCGCGGGCCAATGCTTCCATATCCCTGCCGGTCATGCCGCCGTAGGAAGGCATGCCTTCGTACACCACGACCAGGCTCGTTGCTTTTTGGTATAAATCATCGTCGTTAAGGGCTAAAAATCCACCGATGTTGACAATGCCATCTTTTTTGCCGGACATTGTGGCCCCGTCCGCGTAACTGAATGTCTCCAAGACGATCTCGTGGATTGATTTATCCCGGTAGCCGGGCTCCCGGTGTTTAATAAAGCAGGCATTTTCCACGCAGCGTGTGGCGTCCATCATAACCTTGATGTTGTATTTTTGGGCCAGGGCGTACACCGCGCGCATGTTTTCCATGGCGACCGGTTGGCCCCCGGCTAGGTTTACCGTGACAGCTAAGCAGATGTAGGGGATTTTTTCCGGGCCCACTTCGTCAATGAGTGCCTGAAGTTTCTCTAAATCCACATTGCCTTTAAACGGATGATCGCTGTCTGGGTTGTGCCCTTCGTCAATGATGATGTCCCTGAATATCGCCCCGTTCATTTCTTGGTGCGCCCGTGTGGTCGTGAAATACATATTGCCCGGTACATAATCACCGGGTGTGATCATAATCTGGGACAAAATGTTTTCTGCGCCCCGTCCTTGATGAGTGGGGACAACATGCTTAAAACCGTATAATTCCTGAACAGCCTTTTCCAGCTTCTTAAAGTTTTTGCTGCCGGCATAAGCCTCATCGCCGAGCATGAGCCCTGACCATTGATTATCGCTCATGGCGTTGGTACCGCTATCTGTGAGCAGGTCAATGTACACATCCTCCGAGTCAAGCAGGAATGTGTTGTATCCCGCCTTTTTTAGGGCCTTTGCCCTTTGTTCTCTGGTGGTCATTTTTATTGGTTCCACCATTTTGATTTTATAAGGTTCAGCCAAATACTTATACTCCACTAATGACACTCCCATCCTCTGGAATTATGTTTCGCGCGACGGCATACCCCACACCTCCCTGCGCCGCCGCTATTGCATTTATTATTAAAGTTCTGTAAAGGATTTCTTCTTTCAGGTGAATAAATCCTGCACAATATTTTAGAACGCTTGAACTTGATCAACCCTTCGGGTACAATTTAAGTGTTGTTTGCCATGAAAAGGGAGAGAAAGGAATTGTCTATGACTTGCAAAAGTTTGGCCATGCAGATTCGAGGCCGCATTAATGAATTGAAATCGGAACAGATTATGCTCAGGCCCTTCATCGCTTCCGATCAGGCTCTGTGGGAGGCGTTGGAAAAGGCCATTTCGGAGTTAAACTGGGTCTTGGAACGAGTGGTATCCGAGGAGGAATAAACATGAAGCATCTGCGGATTTTAGCTGCTCTCGTGACGTTGATCGTTGTTTGCTCGCCTGCAGTGTTAAGCGCCGAAACCAAAGGGGAATTCATCTTATTCTTGGCCGGCAGCGAGGCCGGCCGTGAAACGTACAGCTATGCTGATGCCGTCCTTGAGACGAACGGTACAATTGCAGTAGGAGCGCAAACGCTCACAGTTGCCAGTGAATTAAAGGGCAAGGGCGGTGTTTGGCGGCAGTACAGTGCTGCTTTTTTACCCGGGGCAGCGCTGAAAGCCGATTTCAGCCCGGGGAAAGTCCGGTTTGAAGTTGGCCCGCTGCAGCGGGAATACCCACTGGCAAGGGATTATGTTGTTTTAGAAAACAATGTTTTCGCCCATTACCTACAGCTGCTGCAGTTGGGCCTTACAGAAGGGGAGCGGCGGGCGCTTCCGATTGTAGTGCCCAGCCTGGTCTTGGCTAATCAAAACCCCATATTGGAGGGGAGCCTAGAACACCGGGGCCGAGTATTGTATCAAAGCGCGGGTGAAACGTTTTACCTGCAGGAATTACTGCTTACGCTGCCCGGCAATCTGCAGGTGCTTTTAGCGGGCGATGATGACCGCAACTTGTTTTTGCTGGAAATTCCGCTGCAGGGTGTGCGGGTTGTAGACAGCGATTTTGCGGATCTAACCAGTCTGAGCGGGAAAAGCGCAAGCATCCCCCACTGGATAAGCGAGGATTTTACGGTTGAGAAGGAAGGGATAGTCTTAGCCGGTACCTTGGCCCTGCCAACTCAAGGTGCGCCCCCCTTTGCCGCCGTTTTTCTAAACTCGGGTTCCGGGCCTCAAGACCGCGATGGCAATACGCCGCCCGTTTATATGGCGGATATGTTCAAAACAATGATGGAGCACTTCACCGCGGCCGGCTTTGCGGTTTTAGCCTATGATGAACGGGGAGTGGGCGCAAGCAGCGGGGATTACGCTGCGGCCTCATTAAATGATCTTCTCTCCGATGTGGAGGCCCTTCTTGATTTTCTGGCCGGCCATCCTCTTGTGGATCCAAATCGCTTAGCCATGCTGGGCCACAGCGAGGGCGCCCTATTTGCGCCCGTGTTCGCGGATCGTTTGTCTGCCCTTATTCTGCTGGCCGGCCCTTCCATTCCCCTTGATGAACTCCTGCCCGAACAGCTCCGGTACCAGCTCGCCCAGGAGTGGCTTTCAGCCGAAGAAAAGGAGATCTTAAACGAACTGCTTGCCCAGGTTGAACAAGTGCTGCAGGAAGCACGGGAGGGGCAGGAAAAGAGCGCTATTTTGCCGCTTAACCTGGACTGGTTGCGAGAGCACATGGAATTGGATCCCAAATCTAATCTGGCTGCCATCAAGGATCAACCGGTTTTGATTATCCAAGGTGAAGAAGATCTAAAAGTTATGCCTTACCACGCCCAAGAACTCGCCGATGCCTTGCGCGGGGCAGGCAATGAAAACGTAGCGGTGCACTATTTAGAGGGTACTACACATGAGTTTGGCTTTTCCGTATTTGACCCCCAATTTGATCCCCTCGATCCGCTGCGCATCAACCCCCGCTTATTTGACCTGATTACCGATTGGCTGGGGGAAAACTTATAAAAAAAAGGCCCGATCCATGCGGATGGGGCCTTTCTGCGTTTGCGGTTAGTTTTAGAGACGAGTAACGTTTGCCGCCTGCGGACCTCTCGATCCTTCCACGATATCAAAGCTGACTTCGTCGCCTTCGTTGAGCGATTTAAAGCCGTCGCCTTGAATGGCGGAATAGTGGACGAATACGTCATCACCGTTGTCTACTTCGATAAAACCGAAACCTTTTTCTGCGTTAAACCATTTGACTCTGCCAATCATGCGTTCAATGGCCTCCTCTTATTTATTACTAGTCAAAAGCCAAAATACAGCAAACATTGAAAACCCTTGCTCACTTTGTGGTGGCATTTGAGGCCTTTGTTCGCATCATTCAACTTCTTAACCGATCCAAGTGTAACATGCCGTCAATCCGCTGTCAATCTTAATCGACAAAAGGTAAAATAATGGCAATGTAGAATAATGACTAAAGTGGGAAAATAAGCCTCTTGGATTGTGTTAAAGGTGTTTGGAAATATGCCGATAACAGAAATATAGGACCTTAAGGAAGAGGTGAGGCGGGTGAGGATTTCCGGTTTGTCATCGGGCCTGGATGTGGAGCAGATTATTGAAGATCTAATGCGTGTGGAGCGCATTCCGGTCGATCGAGTGTTTCAGCAGAAAGTCGAGGCGGAATGGCAGAGAGATGCCTATCGCGATGTGAATATGAAGTTTCTGCGGCTGAGAAACATGTCCTTCGATCTCAGTTTACAGGGCACCTTCGATAAAAAAACAGCCACATCATCGCACGAAGGCATTCTCACGGTTACTGCCACAGGTAGAGCCCAGGAGGGGCAGTACGAGCTGCAGGTGGAGCAATTAGCTGCCGCGGGCAGGGTGGTTTTTGAGGACGTTGGCACTAATTTGGCCGAGTTTTTTGCGGATGGTACCGATCAGGCTGCGTTTACCCTGCGGGCGGGAAATTCGGAAGATCATGAGGGGTACGAAATAACGGTAGCCAAAGGCGATAATTTAATTGATATCGCTCAAAAAATTAATGCCCACAAAGATCTGGGCATTCACGCGTTTTCGGATGGCGCAAGTATTTCTCTGACAACTCGGGCTACAGGCACCGGGGCCCAAATTGAAGTAGTAAATGACTCTGACGATTTTTTTGCGGAGGTTTTCGGTGTAATCCGCGCAGGGGAAGGCCGGGGGCAGAATGCCATAGTTGAAGTTAACGGCATTAAATTGGAGGCTGAAAGCAACACTCTTGATATAAATGGATTAAGAGTCGATCTGCACGGGGCCGATACTGATACAATGGTGCGTGTCAATGTGGCCCACGATGTGGAGGCGGCGGTGGAGAGCATCAAAGAGTTTGCAGATCTTTACAACGAGCTCGTGGAGGAATTGAATGCGGCGCTGCGTGAAGATGTGCACAGGGAATTCCGGCCCTTGACTGATGCCGAAAAGGCGGAAATGTCCGATAAAGAGATTGAACTGTGGGAAGAAAAGGCCAAAAGCGGGCTACTGCGTTCTGACCGGCTGATCAGTGGTGTCCTAACCGAAATGCGCCTGGCCTTGGGCGGGGCTGTGGAAGGGTTGGGTGAGCACCGCAGCTTGGCAGAGATAGGTATTAAGACCGGGGCTTGGTATGAATACGGCAAGTTGTACATTGACGAAGATAAACTAAGGGGTGCCCTAAGGGACAACCCCGCTGAAGTTCGAGATTTATTCACCCAAAACGGGGAAGGCGGCGCGCAGGGGCTCGCCAAACGTTTGACCGCTGCCTTGGATCAAGGTATGGACAGAATCACCAAGACAGCGGGTAAAGCCACTACTCTTTACGATCAAAGCTTCTTAGGCGAACGTATCCGTGATTATGAGGACCGCCTTTTCGCTCTGGAAGAAAGGCTGATTCGCATCGAACAAAATCATTGGAACAAATTTACCGCAATGGAGCAGGTCCTAAGCCAGCTGTACGCCCAGGGCGATTGGTTATACCAGCAGCTTTTGACGATGCAGGGGTGATTATGTGACCAGCAAGGGCTATCAATGCAAACTGCGGCTGTTTACCAAGTTGAGTAGGCTCAGTGAGGAAATGGCGGCTCTTTCCGCGGAACAGCTGCTAGATGATGAGCAGGCTTTAGCGCGCCTGCAGAACTTGGTGGAACAGCGGGCAGAAGTGATGGCCGAAATCGATCGGTTGCCGCCTGGGGCCGATGGGCGAGAATCTGCCGCCTTGGATGCGGCGGCAGAAAATCATTTGCGCCGTGAAATCGAGGCCGCCGAGAAACAAAATGAAATTATCGAAAACACTGTCAAGGCAGTCTTGGACTGTTTGAAGGAAAGGACCAAAAAACTGCGGGAGGGCAAGCAATCCCAACGCGCCTATGCGGGTAGAACTTTATCTGCCGAAGGTTCTTTTATAGATAAACGCCGTTAGGCGTGTTAAGGAGTAGAGATTGATGACCTTGAGTTCTAAAGATTACGCGATTCATAATCAAATGGAGGATTTGGCCGATCTTGCTATCCAGCAGGTGATTTCGGAAGACCCAGACGCTTGTGGATGCCCGTTTTGCCGTTCCGATATGAAATGCCTAATCTTAAATCGTCTCCAGCCCGCTTACCAGCCCGTTGCGGAGTTGGATAGGGGCCGTTTGGCCCGCCTGGAAGATTTAGAACGGGAGCTATTCGATCAAATTATGGTAGAAACGCATCGCGCCTTAGCGCTGGTGAAGTCCGGTCCCCGGCATCAGGGGAAACGTTCGCCTCTCCACAATGAATTGGAGGAATTTGTCGTGATTGCCCTGCGGGAGGTCTTAAACCACCAGGAGCAGACCCTTACTTTTGCCCAATTGAGCCGGGTCATGGCAGCGGTGCTCAGTGACCTGCGCCCCCGTTATACTACCACTCATAAGGGAAGCGCTTTTTCCCGGACTATTCAAATCGATCCCGATTATTTAGCCCGGATTTACTCCAGCATCTACGCCGCCTTCAATAAGTTGAAAGCCAAATCTGAATAACCCTGCTAAATCAAAGCAAAAGCCGATTAATCGTCGGCTTTTTTTTATATTCTCGCGTTTTGGATATACTAGTCAAAAGCATAAAAGGGTGAGCGGATGTTCTTTTGGAACAGGTTGACAGGCCAAGCTGAGCAATCGCGGCGGGAGGTGCTCAAAAACTCCCTGCAGGAAAACCTGCGCCGCTTTAAAGAAGATTATTTCCACAACGTGGAGACCGTTATGTACCGCGAATTTCGCACCGCCCCACCCCGGGCTCGTGACTGTGCTCTGATCTATATGGATAATATGGTGAAACACGAATCCGCAAGTGATTATATTCTGCGGCCCATGATGAATACAGGGCTGCCGCCGCGCTTGCGGGGCAAAGAACTTGCGGAACATGTAATCAAAACGATAGTCCTCGCGGACGGGGTGAATACCCAATCCGGCCATGGGGAGCTGGCCGAAGCTATTTTGAGCGGAACGGTAGTTATCCTGATCGACAATTGCGATGTGGGCATCACCATCGATGCCAAGGGGTGGGAACAAAGGGGTGTTACAGAACCCCCCTCGGAAAACGTGGTCAGGGGGCCCCGAGCCGGTTTTACCGAGGATTTGGGTGTGGGACTCGCTTTACTCCGCCGTAAAATAAAATGCCCATCTTTAAAGGTCAAATACCTGGAAGTAGGCACCGAAACGCGCACTAAAGTGGCTGTAACCTACTTACAAGATGTGGCCAACGAAGAACTGGTGGATGAGGTGCTGGGCAGGATAGAGGAAATTGAGATCGATGGCATATTGGATTCCGGCTATATTGAAGAGCTGATTCGCGATGCGCCCTATTCACCCTTCCCCACCATGGGCAACACGGAACGGCCGGACGTGGTTGCCGCGAAGATTTTGGAAGGCCGGGTGGCAATTTTGGTGGACGGCACCCCCTTTGCCTTGACCGCGCCTCATTTTTTCATGGAGAACTTTCAGGCCAACGAGGATTATTATAAAAACTGGCTGGCTGCTTCGTTTCAGAGGATTTTACGCTATATATGTTTTTTTCTGACGACTAGTGTACCCGCTTTATATCTTGCTCTCGTCACTTACCACCCCCAACTAATTCCAACAGAGCTGGTGCTCAGCATTTCCGCTTCGCGCAAAGCGGTGCCTTTCCCCGCAATAGTAGAAATTGTTGCCATGGGGCTCATGTTTGAGATCTTGCGGGAGGCGGGGATTCGCCTGCCTCAGCCGGTAGGTGATGCGGTCAGCATCGTGGGTGCGGTGGTACTGGGCGAGGCCGCGGTTGTGGCCAACTTGGTCAGCGCCCCGATGATCATTGTAGTGGGCATAACGGGAATTGCGGGCTTTGCCACCCCCATGCTGCACGGGCCCACCATACTGATCCGCTTCACCTTTGTGCTCTTGGCCTCTATCTTGGGGTTATACGGCTATCTATTCGGTTTGGTGGGCTTGCTGCTTCATTTGGCCACTATCCATTCCTTTGGCGCTCCGTATTTAACGGGGTATACATCACTTAGGCCGCAGGAAGCGAAAGATACTGCCATTCGCGCCCCCTGGTGGTGGATGCTTCTGCGTCCTAAATTTTTAGGCAGCCGCAACCGAGTGCGCCTCAGGGGTAACCGGCTATGAGCAAAAACATACGGCCCGTTTTTATAATACTTATCTGCCTTCTTTTGTCCGGCTGTTGGGATCACCTCGAGCTGGAAACGCTGGATTTTGTGCTCGGTGTAGGCGTGGACGCGGTGGAACCGGATTTTGACATTATTACCGAACTCGTTAAGGTCAAAGGGGCACAAGAAACCGAATTCGAGCCTGTTGTACTCACAACTAAGGGAGGGACATTCTTTACGTCCGGGCGCTCTTTAACGAAACCCGCGGGAATTCGTATGCGTTGGGCCCATGCCCAAGTGTTTATCGTATCCGAAGAGGCGGCTCGGGAGAATATCCTATCGGCGATTGAATTGATTATGCGGGACCCGGACGTGAGGACCTCAATTTTACTGATGGTGGCGAAAGACTGCACCGTTCACGAGATCTTCACAAGCAAACCGCCCATAACCGATTTCGTCAGCGATCATCTGCGCAATCTAGTGGAACTGCGGGATCGGATACCCTTTTTTTATTCACGCAAACTGTGGGAATTCAGGCAGACACTGGCCCTGAGCGGAATCAACGGCGTTCTGCCCACGGTGCAGCTCGTGCAGGAAGGTGAGGACAAAGTGCCTGTTTTAGACGGTAGCGCTGTTTTTAAGGGATGCCAAATGGTGGGCTGGCTCACCGGGCCGGAATCGCGCGTTTTCGCCATGCTCATGGGTGAGCGCGACCGCGGCCCCTTAGTGGTTAAGACGGAAGTTGGTGGAGAGCGGGGGGAGATTACGTACGAAATCAGGGGCAACCAGGTCAAAATTACTCCACTCACCGAAGGCCCGCGCCTTGGTTTTTCCATTGCGCTGCAGCTGCAGGTGGATTTACCTGAGTTAGGTTCTCTAGACATCGAATATGAGGATCCTAAGGTCGAAGCTGCTTTAGAAAGAGAGATTAACATCTTGGTGCAGGGCCAGATTCTAAATTTGATTGGTAGGGTGCAGCGAGAATTCGGGGCGGATATATTTGGCTTCGGATTGCTCTTGAAGAAGCGTAATCCAAGCGTTTGGCGCGCCTACGCGGATAATTGGGACGACACCTTCGCTGCGCTAGATATTAGCGCAGAAGTCAGCAGCAGAATTGTTTCCACAGGAGTCCTTTCCAAACCGCTGCGCATGAGGGAATAGATATGGGGGCGATTCTAGTTGCGGTGGGTTTTGTGGCAGTGGGCGTGCTTGAATTATCCTTGTGGCCGGAGCGCCCCTTGAAAAAAACGGCCGTCTATGTGGGGCTGCTCGTTTTAATGGCAGCACTTTCGGTGGCGGTGGCACTAGATATCAATTTGCCGGTACCTTCCCCAGTTGATGCCCTGCTTAAGCTATTTGAATTTCTGCGAGGGGGAGCTTGAATGGATGAGTTAGTCCCCGATGGGCAAGGCATCGCTTTGGCCATGCTTTATGTATTGGGCAATTCTTTCATCTTTGGTTTGGGCCGTAGGGCCGGGGCAGATTTGTGGCTGGCATTTTTACTGGCCGTTGCTGCGGCGCTGCCGATTTTGCTGCTTAATATCCGCCTGCGCAGAATTTTGCCCGGTACCACTCTTTGGGAAGGGCTGGGCAACCTGGTGGGTAAGTGGCCCTCTCGCTTTATCGCCATGTATTACGCTTTTTATGCCTGGCGCTTATCCTGCCTGGTTACAACCGATATAACCCGATTTATCTCCGCTGTTTCGCTGGAGAATACCCCTTCCCTGATTTTGGCCTTGATGCTGGTACTGCTTGCTTTATGGGCGGTAAAAGCGGGGATAGAGGTCTTGGCCCGCTGGAGCGCGGTTGCTTTAAAATTTATGCTGCCGCTGATCTTTATCACTAATCTTCTGGTATTAACCGAGGTTGATTTAGGGACGTTTTTGCCCTTCCTCTACCACGGCTTCGAGCCGGTGGCTATGGGCGCCTTGGAGTTGTTAGATTTCCCCCTTTTAAGCCTGGTCCTCGTGTTTTGGGCCTTCGATTCATTCAAAAACGAGGATTCGGTGACGAAAATATTTGTGCCCGGGCTGTTAATAGGTGGCTTCATTCTGATGTCAATTTTTTGTTCCGCTTTGGCAGTAGTGGGTGTTGATAAATACATGGGTTCCTATTTTCCCGCTTATATAGCTGTTTCGCGCATCAACATTGCTCGTTTTCTTTCGCGCCTGGAAGCGAGCGTTGGTATTCCTTT
The DNA here is from genome assembly GCA_964626065.1 of uncultured Clostridiaceae bacterium. Taxonomy (GTDB): domain Bacteria; phylum Bacillota; class Limnochordia; order Darwinibacteriales; family Darwinibacteriaceae; genus UBA3910. The sequence goes on from CAZVDE010000002.1 coordinate 47,487, forward strand.
TTTGGTTGGCAGTTTCTTGAAACTCAGTGTCTGTCTGCTGGTTGCCTGTAAAGGCTTGGCCTGGTCCTTAGGTTTTACGGATTATCGGTTTTTAGTCACGCCGTTGGCATTGGGTATCATTGCGGGGTCTCAATGGTTTACTAAGGACTTAATGGAATTGTATGTTTCCGCCACGAAAATGCTCCATCCCTTAGACGTATCAGCCCAGGTTATCATTCCGGTTGTTTTATGGATAATTGCCGAAATCAAAAAACCGGCTCGTGAATAATGCTATAAAGTATCGATGGCCCGGCAGATAGATTGATAAAAGCGGGGCCGCAGAGAGAAAATGGCGGGCGGTGAGGCTGAGGCAAAACTGAAGCACCCGTAGGCCTCCAATGCCGCTGTGCGGTTTTCATGGCCAATTAAGGCCACAGCCGCCGAAGCGTGTTTGTTGTTGATGAAATCTTCCACATGTTTTAAGGCCGGGCTGAACATTAGAGGATCATTCCTTTCAGATGTTCTGCTTGCGGGGAGGGGAAGGCCCCCATTTCCCGAATTAGGTGTTGGAAGGAAAGGAGATTGTTATGGAAGCAAAACAGCGCTATCAAGCCTGGCTGGATGATCCGTTAATAGATCCCCAAACGCGGCAGGAACTGGAGGGCCTGGCGGAAAATGACGAAGAGATTGAGGACCGCTTTTTTCGTTGGGTAGAATTTGGCACAGGAGGTATTCGCGCCAAATTGGGCGCCGGTTCCAACCGCCTTAATATTTATACGGTGCGCCTGGTCAGCCAAGCGTTGGCTAACAATCTAAAGGACAGAAAGCAAACGTCCGGCGGGGTGGTAATAGCCTATGATTCGCGCCGCATGTCCCGGGAATTTACGCAGGCGGCCTCAGCTGTTTTGGTCGGCAACGGAATCCCCGTTTATGTTTTTCCCGATTTGGCGCCGACGCCTCTTTTATCCTATGCGGTGCGGCACTGCCGGGCCGCCGCGGGAATTATGATCACCGCCAGCCATAATCCGCCCGAGTACAATGGGGTGAAAGTATATAACTACCGGGGCAATCAGCTTCTGGAAAAGGAAGCCGGTGCGATCAGTTCCCGGATGGCAGCGTTAAGCCCGGAAGATGTCACTGTTCATCCCAAACCCGAAGCGAGTGGGTTGTTCCGGCACGTAGAGGAGAGTGTTGTCCAATCTTATTACCGGCGTGCGTTGGCTGCGGCCCCCGGCGTTCGGGACAGTCGCGATTTAAAGATTTTGTACACGCCGCTTCACGGTACCGGGGCGCGGTTTATACCGGAAATTTTGCGCATGGCGGGGTTCACCGCTGTTTCAACGGTGGCGGAGCAGATGAAACCAGACGGTGAGTTTCCCACGGTCAGTTATCCCAATCCGGAAGATGAAGAGGCCTATGCCTGCGCCTTTCGCTGTGCAGAAAAGGAAGACTATGATTTGATCATTGCCACCGATCCCGATGCGGATCGCATGGGGGTGGCTGTGCCGCAGGGCGCCGGGTGGGTACTGCTGAACGGGAATCAAATCGGTGTGCTGCTGCAGGATTTTATTTTGGCCGCTTCGCCTGCGCGGAAAGCCCGCGGTGCGGTTGTAATCAAGACGATCGTCACAACCGACATGGTGCATGCCATCGCGGAAAAATACGGTGCGGAGGTGGAAACTACCCTCACGGGGTTTAAGTATATCGGCGAATTGATTGATCGGCTCGGCGAACAAGGCCGGCGGTTCATGTTTGCCTTCGAAGAATCTTACGGCTATCTGGCCGGCACTGCCATTAGGGATAAGGATGCCGTCTTGGCCAGTCTGCTAATTGCCGAAGCCGCCGCTTATTACAAACAGCGTGGGTTGACACTTTTGGATCGCTTGAAGCAGTTGTTCCAGGAGCACGGTTTTTATCTCCAGGGGGGCTGTTCGTATGGGTTTGCCACCAGTTTGGAAGCGGAACGCGCCGCAGAATTAATTTCCCGCCTGCAGGGCGCGCCAATTAATGCTATCGGCGGCGAACAGGTGGTTGAAGTTTTGGATTACGCCCACAGCCGCCGCGTTGACCTGCGTACGAACCGGGCGCTGCCCATTGATCTGCCGCCAGAACGGGTGCTGCAGTGGATTACCCGAGAAGGCAGTAAAGTGACACTGCGCCCCTCGGGCACCGAGCCGAAAATGAAATTATATTTAGAGGTGCGGGCCGCAAGTGAGCGGGAAGGAAAGCAGAGATTGGCGGCCCTGCAAAAAGCGTTCGACGAAATCGTTAGGGGCGCGTTAGGGGCTTGATCTCGGCCAAATGCTCAATGGCTAACCGGGTCAGGTCGCCATCGAGATGGCCCGCTTCAGCTTCTTTGGCTAGGATGCGGGCCGTTTTGCTGAGACTCAAGGCCGAGCGGTAGGGGCGTTCCTCCAACAGCGATTGGGTTATATCAGCCACCGCCACCAACCTCGAACCCGTATCTAATTCAGCATCGGCAAGGCCAAAGGGGTAGCCGGTGCCGTCGAGGCGTTCGTGGTGGTAGCCGGCCCATTGCTGCAGCTTTTTACATTCCGGGCCTAGATCGCCCAGCAAATAATAAGTATGGTACACATGCTGCTGCATGATTGCGGACTGCCGCTTATCTAAAGCCCCCGGGTACAGCAGGATTTCGTCGGGAATGGCCATCTTGCCCACATCGTGCAGTAGGCCCGTGATTTCCAAAAGTTTGATTTCCCGCTCAGAAAGGCCTATTTTTTCGCCCAAAAAAGCGGCGATGCGGCTCACGCCCCAGGAATGACCGCCCGTGTAAGGCGAGATGCTGTCCACCAAGGTGGCCATCATCTCGGCCAGTTCTTGCAGTTCCTGCAAAGTGAGAATCCGCTTAACCGTGATTCTGTCTTGCAGCCAAGAATTGTGGTTGCCGTGCTGTAGGTCAAGCCAAAAACCGGAAATCGGAGCCAGTTCGGCCAAGGCCTCCACCACCTCGGGGTGGAATATTTTACCTTTTTGTGCATTGAAATAAGCTAAAATGTCCGGGACCTGCCACAGGTAATAGCGGTCTTTTTTCAGGATTAGATCAATGCGATCCGCCATATGGATGATGGCGGGGATAATATTCATGCCCGGGCTGTAGTAGTCATGGTGTTCTAGGATATGGTCAGCCGAAAATGCCAAGAGCCCGGTCGTCCGGACAAGTTCACTGCCCCTTTGGCAGTGCAGTGCGGTTATGCCCCGCTGCGGCTCCAAATCGGCCAGGCGCAGTTTTTCCTCGGTCGTAATAACCCCAATATCGTGCAGCAGCGAGCTGAGCAGCAGCTCTTCCAGATCATGTTCGGACAAGCCTAGTGTTTTTCCGAGGCGAAAGGCGGTGTAAGCCACTCTCTCCGCGTGGGCCAGGAAAGTAAGATCGTTGAGATCGCCCGCTCGGGAAAAACTGGCGAGTGCTGTGACTAAATTGACTTGAATGTTTAACATAAGATTCACCTCTCACATAAAATCAACATTAGGCAGACAGGAATTCCGGCCCCTGCCCAGAATGGGCATGGGTAGATGGGGGTGGGTGGGAATGAGTACAAAGGCCCGGGACTACCGGCGACTTTTCATCGCCTTTTTCCGCATTGGCTTATTTGCGTTCGGCGGGGGGTTCGCCATGCTGCCTTTGATCGAAAAAGAAGTGGTGGATCGCCACCGATGGGCCGAGAAGGAAGAGATTCTGGATATTTTCGCTTTGACCCAATCGGTGCCCGGCTCGGTTGGGGTGAATACCGCTGTCTTTATCGGGGGCAGGCTTCACGGCATACCCGGTGCCATTGCCGCTCTTTTGGGCGTTGTGACACCCTCCGTTTTAATTATTCTCATCATAGCACACTTTTTTTCCCAGTTCCAATCAAACCCTTATGTCTCCAAAGCTTTTGCCGGAATCAGGGGGGCCATTATCGGCCTGATTGCCGCGGCCGGGCTGCGGATTGCTCGCAGTTCGATCTTTGATCGCTTCGGCCTGATGGTGGCCGTCATTACCTTCGTTCTCAGTGTTTTTGGCGTTCTTCCGGTTGTTTGGCTCATGATTTCGGGGGGCGCGGCAGGTTATCTCTATTACACGCGGAGCAAAAAGGGGGGCAAATCGTGATTTTTCTGCAGTTGTTTTTTGCCTTTTTTAAAATCGGTTTATTCACGATTGGCGGCGGGTACGCCATGCTGGCCATTATTCAGGAGGAGATCATTCGCCACGGCTGGATGACCTCGGCGGAGTTCGTCGATATTGTGGGAGTGGCCGAAATGACGCCCGGGCCCATCGCGGTAAATGCAGCGACTTTCGTGGGTTATCGCAGTGCAGGCGTTGCGGGGGCCTTAATTGCCACCGCCGCGGTTGTTTTGCCGTCGCTGATCAGCGTTTTGATAGTGGCAAAGGTGTGGGAGAAATATAAATCATCCCGCGGTGTGCAGGGCATGTTCGCCGGCATCCGTCCCGTCGTGGCCGGCTTGGTGATCGGGGCGGCGGTAATGGTTGCTCGGGCCAGCTTACAGGCCTTGGAGGGGGCCGATGCCGGTGTGGGCACTGTCTTGCTGGCTGCGGCCGCCTTTTTGGGCATCTACTTTAAAAAATGGGATCCCATTAAAATTTTACTCGCGGCCGGGCTTCTGGGCCTAATCATTTTTTGACCGCCTTTGGAAAATACCATATTTGCCCTAGTCAGCACGGTGCAGGTATGGTATACTATTTTTGCGCGATATGACTGGGCGGTCACATCAAATTGGGGGTGCAGGCAGTGCCTAAACAGACCTTCTTTAATCTGGAACCTGAGCGGCGCGAGGGGGTAATCGCGGCTGCTGTGGAAGAATTTGCCCGGCACCCCTATGAACAGGCTTCGCTGAGCCGCATTGTGGAAAACTGCGGCATTGCCAAGGGCAGCATGTACCAATACTTTGAAGATAAGCTTGATTTGTACTTATACATAGTCGAGTTGGCATATGAACGCAAACAGGACTATGTGGGGCGGGCCTTTTCTCTTGGCGGGGGCATTTTTGCCGTTTTAGAGGAATATTATCGCCAATCGTTTTTGTTTTCGCAGGATTTTCCCCTGCTGCATCAGGTGGCCAACAATTTTTGGAGCAGTAGGGCTTTGGTTTTGCGCGGGGAGTTGGAAGAAGGGCGCCTCAGCCGGGCGGAGGAGTTTAGTGAATTTCTTGCCCGGGCGCTAAAATCGGGCCGGGCAAATGCCGGCCTGGATGCGCAGGCGGTTTTTTTCGTTTATCATGCGGTGGGTAAAGCGCTCATTGACTATTTTGATCAGGACATGGATGATGGTTTTGTCAAAGAAGTATTAGATGTACTGCGTTACGGCTTGCAGAAGAGAGGGGAAGAAGAATGTTCAAAAAAATAATAGGCCAAGCCTGTGCCGCCGGCTGGGCCGCCTCCTTAGTACTTATCTTACTTTCCGGCGCTGTTTTTGCTGCTCCTATCTTGAATGTGGCAGTGCCTGCCGATCCGGATAGTTTCGATCCCACCCAAACGGTGGCGGCGGCCACGGGTGAAATCGCTTTCAATATCTACGAGGGCCTTGTGAAGGCCAGCCCTTCGGGGGGGATCACGGGCGCTTTGGCCGAGAAATGGACGGTGGATGCGGGCAATACTGTTTATACGTTCTTTTTACGGGATGCCCTCTTCCATGACGGTACGCCCGTTACCGCTGCTGATGTGGTTAATGCGCTAGACAGGGCCCGAGATCCCAAAATCGCGGTACGCGCCGGCGAATTGGCAGTAATTAAGGAGATACGGGAACAAAACGGCGCCATCCGCATCGAACTGCATGAGCCGCACGGGGCCTTTTTGTATACGTTGGCTGAAGTTTTTGCAGCAGTATACCCCGCCGGTGCCGCTAACTTGGCCCGGAGGCCCATCGGGACCGGGCCCTATTACCTAGCCGATTGGAAGCCCAACCAAGAATTGACGCTGCGCCGCTTTGAGCAGCACTGGTCCGGCGAGCTGCCTTACTACGCCACAGCGAAGTTCTTGATCATCCCGGACGAAAACAGTGCGGTGCTGAACTTAAAAGCGGGCCGTGTGGACCTGATTCCGCGCCTAGAAGCCTCTTTACTGCACCAAATTGAAAATGCGGGCCAATTGAAGGTATTCTCGTCGCCCATGAATGTGGTGCAGGTCTTAGCGATCAATAACGGGCGGGAGCCTTTTACCGATTGGCGCGTGCGCCGAGCGCTGGCTCTGGCTGTCAACCGTGGCGAAGTGATTGCAGGCGCTGCCTGGGGCCACGGCATTCCCCTTTACAGCGGGATCAGCCCGGCCATGGATAACTTTTTTAATGCCGATCTGGCCCAGATTAATCCCTATGATCCGGATTTGGCGCGCCGGCTGCTGAAGGAGGCCGGCCATGAAAACTTGCGTTTTTCTCTGGTTTTGCCCGCCAATTATGCAATTCATGTCCAGACGGGCGAATTAGTTGCGGAGCAGTGGCGGGCTATCGGGGTGCAGGTCGATCTGCAAATTGTGGAGTGGGGTACCTGGTTGGAGCGCGTTTACACCCAGCGCGATTACGATGTATCCATTATCGGTTTAGCAGGCAGGCTTGATCCCCACGCCATTTTGGTGCGCTATACAACGGGCAACAGCCGCAATTTTTTCAACTTCTCAGACACTCGCTATGATGAGTTGATTGCGGAAGGCCTAAGGGCCGCGGGGGAAAAAAGGCGTGACATTTACTTGGCCGCCCAAGAGATTCTTGCCCAGCGGCTGCCGGGCATTTTTATCATGGATCCGCCCCTATTGGCGGCTATGGCCGAGGAAATAAAAGGCTGGCAGTATTACCCCACCTATGTTGTGGATCTGGCCCGTTTATATCAATAGGGAGTTTGGTGCACTAGATGAGCAGGTATTTCGGCCGCAAACTGGCCATCTTTTTTCTGACAATCCTAATCGCTAATTTGCTTACTTTTGTCATTCTCAACGTTTTACCGGGCGATCCCGCCCTTTTGATGCTGGGCACCGAAGGAAGCCCGGAGGCTTATGCCAGGCTGCGCCGTGAGTTGAAACTAGATCGGCCCGTTCTAGTGCGTTACTGTATCTGGTTGGCCGATTTCGTCCGAGGTGAATGGGGCATATCGGCCCGCTATTCTCTGCCCGTGAAAGAATTGGTAGGCACTGCGTTACCTTTTTCTCTGCTGTTAGCCGTATTGGCAGTGGGCCTGTCCGTTGTAGTTGCCGTTCCCGCGGGAATGGCTATGGTGATTTGGCCGTCCTCTGCCGCGGGGCGAATGCTCTCCTTGGCCAGCCAGGTGGGCATGGGCCTGCCTCAGTTTTGGGTTGGTTTGCTGCTGATTGAAATATTTGCGGTGCGCTGGCACATTCTGCCCGCCGGGGGCAATTCGGGCTGGGCAAGCTTTGTGCTGCCCGTTTTTACCTTGGCTCTGCCCAGGGCCGCTATTTTAAGCCGTATGGTCAGAACAGGCTTAAACCAGGCCCTACAGCAGGACTATATCCGCACCGCTCGGGCCAAGGGACTTTCCGCCCGAGCGGTATATTTTAAACACGGCTTGCGCAACGGTTCCTTAGCCGTCTCCACAATTGCCGGGTTGCAGTTTTCCCAATTATTTGCGGGCACAATCGTTGTGGAACAAATTTTTGGCCTGCCCGGCATGGGCCGGCTTTTGCTGGCGGGGGTGCTGCAGAGGGATGTACCCCTTGTACAGGCTTTGGTACTGTTAGTTGTACTTATGGTTTTAGTTTTTAACCTGTTTTTTGATCTTTGGCTGGGTTTCTTGGATCCAAGGCTGAGGTATGAATGAAAGGGGCGGGGCGTATGTCTAAAAGGCGGTGGGGGACGTTGATCCTCGGTATAATTTTCTTCTTAACCGCGGCCAGTTTTTTTTATACCCCCTTTAGGCCGGAGCAGATTGAACTGGCAGAGCGCCTGCAGCCGCCCTCCGGCAGGCATTTGTTTGGCACCGACCACTTGGGCCGGGATATTTTCAGCCGGGTGCTGGTGGGCGGCCGGGCTTCGCTGCTGATTGGAGTTGGTGCCGTCTGCCTCGGGGCCGCCGCAGGCATAGTTTTGGGCCTCGCCGCCGGCTATGGCGGCGGCCTTGCGGATGAATTGGCCATGCGGGGCAGTGATGGCCTGCAGAGCCTGCCTTCACTTTTGTTGGCGCTGCTTTTAGCAACAATTTGGCGGCCCGGTTCCGCCGTGATCTTGTGGGCGGTGGCGGTAGGCAATATACCCATTTTTCTGCGTTTGACGCGCAACCAGGTGCTCAGCATCAAAGCCAGGCCATATATAGAAGCGGCGCGTTCGGTGGGGGCGGGCGATGGGCAGATTCTGCGGCGGCATATTCTGCCTAATATTGGCGATGCCTTAGTAGTCCAGTTCTCAGTGAGCTTGGCCGGGGCAATTCTGGTGGAGGCGTCCCTCAGCTATCTGGGGGTGGGTATCCAGCCTCCCCGGCCCAGTTGGGGCAGGATGCTCAGGGAAGCGCAAGCATATGCCGCACCGGCTCCGTGGCTTGTTATCGTGCCGGGCCTGGCCATCGCTTTGACTGTGATTGGTTTTAATCTTTTAGGCGATGGATGGATCGGGGGCAGGTAACACCCTATTCAGGCTAGAATTAAGCTTAGAAAGGATTTTCAAAAAGAGGGGGAGCGCAGTGCTGAAATTGGAGAGGGTTGCTAAAAAGTATCGAGGCGCCGGAAATTTTGCCGTCCGTTACTTAGATTTGGACATACCGCGGGGCGAAATCTTTGGCTTTTTGGGTCCCAACGGTGCAGGTAAAACAACCACCATTAAAATGATTGTGGGCCTTTTGGAACCGGATCAAGGAAAAATACGGGTTAACGGTTTTGATCTGGAACAAGACCCGGTCGCGGTCAAGCGATCCTGCGGTTTTGTGCCCGATAACCCGAATTTATACCCTCGGTTGACCGGCTTGGAATACCTGAACTTAATCGGAGATGTTTTTCGCGTACCTACCGCACTGCGCCAAGAGCGTATAGACTACTATCTAAGTATGTTTGAGCTGACCGGGGCGGTGGGGGATCTTATCCAAAGCTACTCCAGGGGAATGCGGCAGAAGCTCGCCCTAACGGGCGCTCTACTGCACAACCCACCCCTGTTTATTTTAGATGAACCGATGGTGGGGTTAGATCCTAAATCATCCCATCTGTTTAAAGAGGTGATGCGCGAACATGTTCAAGCGGGCAATACCGTCTTCTTTTCCACCCACGTTTTGGAAGTGGCCGAAACATTTTGTGATCGGGTGGGCATTATCAGCCACGGTAAACTGATTGCCTGCGGCACTTTGGCTGAACTGCGCCACATCTCGCGGCAGGAGGATTCGAGCCTGGAGCGTATCTTTTTGCAGCTCACCGAAGAGGGTGGCCCGTATGAAGAATAAGCTGTGGAGCCTGTATCGTTCGCTGCTCAATACCCAATACGGAATATCGGCCATGAAACAGCGCTATTTAAGGGAACGCAAACGCGTCTGGGAGCCGATTTTGCTCGTGCTGGTCCTGGTTCCCTTCGCCATTGCTATGCTCCGCCTGCTTTGGAAACTGACCGAGATGCTGTTTGTGGCCGGCCTGGGTTTCGGCCAACCCCATTTGGCCCTCGTTTACGGGGCGGTATCCGCTTCGCTGCTCACCTTGTTTTTTGGTTTCTTCTCGGTGCTGTCCGCTTTTTATTTCAGCACGGACTTGGAATCTTTGGTCCCCCTGCCACTTAGATCCGGGGAGATTCTCTTGCTCAAATTGGCGGTAGTGCTCACGGGCAAATATGCTTTAAACGCCTTCATTCTAGTCCCCATTTGGCTGCGCTACGGCCTTTTAGCCAAGGTGGGCATCAGCTATGTGTTCATGGCCCTGCTCGTATTCTTGTTTTTGCCCTTAATACCCCTGCTTGCGGCGAGTTTGGTGATGGTGCTGTTGATGCGGGTCGTGAATTTGAGCCGCCACAGAGATAAACTGACCTTAATCAGTGGTTTATTGATTATTGTGTTTTCCATCGGGCTGCAGCTGTGGGCGCGCGGCAGCGCGGGGGGTGGAGATATCGAGGCCCTTTTGCAGCAAATCGTAGAGCGGACAGATGGCTTAGTGCGAATCGTTGGCCGCGTCTTCCCTTCCGCTACCTGGGGCGCCCAGGCCATGGCCTATGCCCATCGGGGCCGAGGCTGGCTGAACCTAATCTTCTTGGCATTGGCCAGCCTGGCGGGGTTGGCGGCTCTGCTTTTTATCGGGGAACGGGCCTTTCTCCGCAGCGTGCTGCAGGGTTTCGAGGCCAGTAAAGGGGGCCGGCGCAAGAAGGCGGCTGAGAAAAAAATTCAAAGCCGACCGGTTGTGGGTGCCCTCAGCCTAATGGAAGCGCGGCTGTTCTTGCGTGACCCCAACTACGCTTTAAACGGGTTAGTGGGCTACGTCCTTTTTCCGTTTTTGGTAGGTTTTTCGCTTTTCAGCCAAGACCTACCGGGCAATCCACTGGAATTTCTATCTGAAATAGAGATTCCTCCCTTTTTTCTACCGGCGGGAATAGCCCTTTATTTCGTGGTCATGGTTTCCATGTCCATGATCCCCAGCACCACGTTTTCCCGGGAAGGGAGATACTTGTGGTTTATCCGCAGCCTGCCCGTGAGTTTGGAAGAAGCGGTTTTGGCCAGGGGACTCACGGCGGCTGGCATCAATCTCATCGGCTGCCTGGTGGGGGTGCTGCCCGCGGCCTATTTGGCCCATTGGCCGTGGGGTAGTGTGATCAGCGGCCTTTTGTTCGGGCTCATTTTGTCGTTGTTGTGGTCATTCCAACTCATTTTATGGGATTTAAGGCGGCCCATGTTGGATTGGGATAACCCCATCAGGGCGGTTAAATCCAATTTAAATGCGATTGTGGGATCTGTCTTCACCGTGTTTCTCGTCGCGGTGCTCGGTATCTTCACGTTCCGCTTGGCCCGGGGTGTGTATGCTTGGCTTGTACCGCTCGTGTTGGTTGTGGCCGCGCTGGGAATAAGCGCCGCGAACTTCTACGGCCTGCAGAAATACGGTCGCAAGATGTGGCGGCGGATTGAGGGAGGCATGTAAGTGTCCGGCCCTTGGCTGGGGAGAAAGGAGTCGATTGCATGGGTGGTTATGTGCGCCGGGAATATCCCCAATGGTCCTGGTCTTTTTCCAGGCAGCAGATGTTCGCATCTTGTCCGAGACGTTATTACTACAATTATTATCGTTCTCACAACGGCTGGGAATACCAGGCCCCGGAGGAGGCGGCGGCCGCTTACCGTTTAAAAAAGCTGACCAATTTGTACCTTGTCTTGGGCGAAGCGGTGCACCGCAGCGCGGAACAAATGGTGCAGCGCATTCAAGCAGGGCGGCCCCTGCCCGAGGCCGAGACGGTGGAGGAAGAAATCCGCAGGCTGCTGCGGCAGGTGTGGATCTCTTCCCGAGACAACCAGGCTCTTTTTTTACAGAAACCAAACCGCGTCGCGATGCTGCATGAATTTTACTACGGGCTGGAAATTGGCGGTGATGTGCTCGCCAAAATCAACGCACGTGCCGTCACTTCTGCCAACGCTTTAGCCGCCTCGCCCATCTGGCAGGCCTTGCAGGCTTCAGAAACGGAGATTGTCAGCTGCGAGCAGTTTGATACCTTTTTAATTGGGGAAACACCCGTATATGCGGTACCCGATCTACTTTTTAAAGACGGTGCGGGCCGGTGGGTGATCGTAGATTGGAAGACGGGGGAGGAGGTGGAGGATAACCAGGAACAGGTGGCGTTATACGCCCTCTATGCGCACCGAAAACACGGGGTACCCCCCCAATCGATCCTGGGGCGCCTCGATTATCTAAATCTGGGTACTGTGCGTGAACTAACGTTTTCTGCCTCTGACCTACAGCAGGTGGAGGCCTATGCCGTGGAAAGTATGGCAAAAATGCGCAGCTATCTCAAGGATCCCGAACAAAATATTGCTAAGGCACAAGCTGATTTTCCCCTGACAAATTCTCGCGGCCGGTGCTTGTGGTGCAATTTTTATGAACTGTGCCAGGAGGAACTGATTGAAAGCGTCTCCTAACGGAACCTCAGGTTCTTAGGCGAAAAAGTTGGGTGCCAGCGTCACGTTTTCCAGCTCCAAAAGCAGCCGTTTTCTATTCAAACCGCCCCCGTATCCGCCGAACCAGTTTGTCGCCAAAACCCGGTGGCAGGGGATAATGATGCTGATGGGGTTGGCGCCTACCGCTTGGCCGATCGCCTGGAAAGCCCGGGAATTGAGATTATCCCCGATCTTTTTATAGGTAGTAACTTCCCCGTGACCGATTTTTTGGATCTGCCGCCAGACACTGAGCTGGAAGGGTGTGCCGTGCAGTGCCAGGGGTTGATCCCACGCAATCTTATGCCCGGTGAAATACTGCTCAAAATCCCGCTGCAATTTTTCGGGAAGAGGTGATGATGCGGGTGATTCACCGGGGAAGTGTTTGGCCTGCCAGCGTTTCCCTGCTTCGGCATCAAAGGCGGCGTAGACAAGAGTTTGCCCACGGAAAAGAAAATACAAAGGTCCCAGCGGAGATTGATAAACAGATTGTCGCACAAAACATCTTCCCTTCAATGTATAATATAAAAAATAATTCGCAATCTAATTAGGTTTATCCTGCTTAGTTCAGAAAGGTGTGAGGCCCGTGGGGGTTGAACCGCAATTACTAACGGAACGCAGCGAGCTGCGGGCCAGCGTGATGCGCCTGGCTTGGCCGGCAATCGTAGAAAATTTACTTCATACTATGGTGGGCATAGTTGATACAGCGATGGTGGGCCGTTTAGGCTCCCCATCTTTAGCCGCTGTGGGATTGGGCAATCAAATTTTCAATATGGGTTTAACGGTATTTTTTGCCTTAGCAACGGGCAGCACCGCGATCGTCGCTCGCTATATCGGGGCGAAAGAACCGGAAAAGGCGGGGGAGGTGGCCCGCCAGTCTTTGACGCTCGGTTTTTTTGTGTCAGGCACGGTCATGGTTTTGCTGTTCTTAACGGCCCGCGATCTCTTAGGTTTTCTATTTGGGCGATCCGATGCGCTTGTTTTGGATATGGGGGCCGGTTATGTGCGCGTTGTGGCCAGCGCTCTTGTTTTAAATTATTTTTTAATTGTGATTAACGCCATTTTGCGCGGCGCGGGGGATACTCAAACACCCATGCGCATTACTGCGTTGGTGAACGTGATTAATATTTTGGGCAACACTGTTTTCATTTACGGCCTGGGCCCCATTCCGGCTATGGGCGTGGCGGGTGCGGCTTTGGGCACAGCGGTAGCACAGGCCTGCGGCGGTGTAATTGCCATTAGGACGCTGCTCCGCAATAAGGTACTCAGGGTACGACTTTCAGACTCTTTTCGGCCTGATGCCGCTATTATCAGGCGGATCACTAATATTGGGGTCCCGGCAGGCGTTGAACAAGGGATCATGCGGGTCGGGCAGCTTTTCTACACCATGATCGTTTCCTCTCTGGGGACTGTTCCCTATGCGGCGCACCAGGTGGCCTTAAACGCGGAATCGCTGTCGTTCATGCCCGGGGCCGGTTTTGCGGTGGCGGCCACCACTTTGGTCGGGCAGAGCCTAGGCGCCCAGCAGCCCGAAGATGCGGAGACGGCCGGGAAGATTACTCGTAATATGGCGGTGCTGGTCATGTCTGCTATGGGTTTAGTGTTTTTGATCTTCCCCCGTTTCTTTGTGGGCATCTTCTCCAATGATCCGGAAGTGATGGAATTGGCCAGTGTCTGCCTGCGCCTGGTGGCGATTTGCCAACCTTCGTTGGCGATCTGGATGGTGCTGGCCGGTGGCTTGCGCGGTGCAGGCGACACCAAAGCGATCATGCGTATTGTGACGGTGAGTTTTCTGTGTGTCAGGGTGGGTTTGGCTTACATTTTGACCATTCGTTTCGGGTTCGGCTTGATCGGTGCCTGGGTGGCCATGATCATTGATTTGTTCTTGCGCGGCGTGCTTATTTCGCGGCGTTTTAACCGGGGCAAATGGAAAGAAGTAAAAGTTTAAAGGAGGAGTCAAATGAACGACAGTTTCAGATTTCACCTTCCAACTGAGGTGGTTTACGGGGCGGATGTGGTGCGAAAGGCGGGCAAGGCTTTGGCGCTGGGCAAAAGGGCCTTGATCGTCACCGGAAAATCATCGGCCGAATTAAGCGGGGCGCTTGATGATGTGCTGGCGGCCCTGGGCACGGATTATGTGCTCTTTTCTGAGGTGGAAAATAACCCCTCGCTTGAAACGGTGGCGAAGGGCGGCAGAGTGGCGCGCCTAGAAGGCTGTGATTACGTTGTGGGCATTGGCGGCGGCTCGCCCCTTGATGCCGCTAAGGTGATAGCAATCTTGGCGGTCAACGACATGGAGCCCCTTGATTTGTATGCGAAAGGCTGGCCGAACCGGGCACTGCCCATGGCGGCAATTCCCACTACCGCCGGGACAGGCAGCGAAGTGACCCAATATGCGGTGCTGACCATTGCTGAAGAAGAGACAAAAAGAGGTTTGGGCGGGCCCGATTTGTTTCCCCGCACTGCCTATTTGGACCCTAAATATACCGCTTCGCTGCCCCTGCAGGTGACAGTTGATACCGCTGTGGATGCACTGTCACACTTAATAGAGGGCTACTTGGCGAAACGGGCCACGTCCGCCAGCGATCTAACGGCGCTGCAGGGTATTGCAACCTGGAGCGCTGCCCTAGAGCGGCTGCAGAAAGGCGCTGTGGATGAAAAAGCCCGCTCCGCCCTTCTTTTAGCCTCCTGCCTGGGCGGCATTACTATTGCCCAGACAGGTACTACCATCGTACACGGGCTCGGCTACCCCCTAACTTATTTCCACGGCCTTCCCCACGGGCGGGCTAACGGGATACTAATAGGCGCCTACCTGCGGTTTACTGAGAAAGTGGCGCCCGATAAAGTGGCTAACGTCTTAGATCTGTTGGGGTTGGCGTCCGTTGAGGAGTTTGGCGCGGTAATGGATCAGTTTTTTGCCCCTTACCGGGACGAGCTGCGCCTCAGTGCGCAGCAGGTGGCGGACTATGGCGCCCGGGCGGCATTGACCAACAACGCCGCCAATTCGCTGGGTGATCTATCACCGGCTGATGTCACCGAAATTCTGCGGGCCAGTATTATGGAGTGAGTTAATTGTTGGCGATGATGCTCACCACAAAAGCGGCTGCTGCCACCAATTGATCAATGGGCATTGTTTCAGCTGTGGTGTGCACATGTTCGTAGCCCATACCCAATACAACGGAGGGAATTCCGTACCCGTTGATGATATTGGCGTCACTGCCGCCGCCCGTGCTTTCCAGACGGGGTTCTAAATCCATGGCTTGGGCGGCGTGGCAGGCCAATTTGACTACATGGTCATTTTGGTCTAAACTAAATGCGCTGTAACTATCACCGATCTCAATCTCGGCCGTAATGCCGTAGTCGGTGCAGGTGCGGCGGATTGCTTCGCTGAGGTGGTTGATTTGTTTATCCAGTTTGCCGCTGTCCCTAGACCGGGCCTCGCCGTGTAAGGTGACCCGATCGGGGACGATGTTGGTGGCCTCGCCGCCGCGAATGATACCGATATTGGCCGTGGTTTCGTGATCTATGCGCCCCAGGTTCATCTTGGTGATGGCCTGTGCTGTCACCACAATCGCGCTGATGCCGTTTTCGGGGGCCACTCCCGCATGGGCCGCTTTGCCGTGGATCGTGGCAGTAATGTTCTTTTGGGCCGGTGCCTGCACAACGATTGTACCCACCGGACCGCCGGAATCCATGAAATAGCCGGCTTTTGCCTGCAATTTGGCGGGATCCAGCGACTTGGCCCCAAAAAGGCCCCCTTCTTCCGCTACTGTAAACAGAATTTCTAGGCGGCCGTGGGGTATTTTCTGTTCCTTTACAACGCGCAGAGCCTCCAGGATGGCCACAATGCCCGCCACATCGTCGGCGGCCAAGATGGTGGTGCCGTCACTGGAGATGATGCCGTCTTTGATTTGCGGTTTTATACCCAGGCCCGGTTCTACCCGGTCCATATGGGCGCAAAAAAGTAGAGGCGGCGAATCTTTTCCCCCATCTAAAACGGCCAAGATGTTGCCTGCCGTACCACCGATTTTTTGGGCGGTATCGTCTTCTGCCGCGGAAATGCCCAAAGCGGAGAGCTTGGCCAAGAGTGCATCGGCGATTTTCCGTTCGTCCTTTGTGGCGCTGTCGATTTGTACCAGTTCTAAAAATTCATCTACCAGGCGTTTTTGATTTATGTTTTTCATTCTGTTGACCTCCTTTCGTTTGTTTTTCAACACCGGTGTGTAGTTTCCTGCAAAGGAACTCCAAGGGGGCATCTCGAAGTATCTAACGAAACGGGTTGATTATATGGAAGAGGTTGTTGGCCTCGTCCTTTTAGCCGGTGAACTATTGCTGACTTACGGCGCCGAAATGTATCGGGTGGAAGAGACAATCGAGGTGATGGGCAAAGCCGCCGGGTTTGCCCAAGTTGAGGTTTTTGCGACCCCAACGGGGCTTTTCTTGTCGCTGCATACACCCGAAGGGCGGGTGTATACCCGCGTGCGCCGCATCCGCAAAGTACGCAATAATTTGTCCATTATTTGCGAAATTAACGCCCTGAGCAGGGCATTTTCCTTGGGCCGGATTACCTTAGAGAAGGTGCGGGCCCAGTTGGAAGAATTGCGCATCCGCCCCGCGCCGGCAGGCCCGCGGCGCCATATAGTGGGGGGGTTCGGTGCCGCGGCCTTTACCCTAATGTACGCGGGGGGCTGGCGCGAAGCCCTCATTGGGGGTGTGGTGGGTGTGATGGTATTGTTCATTGTGGCTTGGCTTGATGAACACCCGGTCCCAACCGTGCTGCAGGGTGCTGCGGGCGCTGCGGCCGCCGCCGCGATTGTGGCCCTCTTGGCGCGTCTGTGGGGTTTTAACCCCAATTTAGCCACCTTGGGTGCCGTGATGGTGCTTGCTCCGGGCGTAGTTATGACGACCGCTATCCGCGATATGCTAAGTGGCGAGCTGGTCTCAGGCGTGACTAGGGGTGCGGAAGCTTTGGCAATCGCGGTGGCAATTGCCACCGGTGTGGCGGTAGTTCTCAGCATGGGGGGCGGATAGTATGGTTGTGCAGATGATCGCGGGCTTTGTTTCGGCCGCTGCCTTCGCCTATATTTACCACGTTCCCCCGGCCCAGATTGCCCGTTCGGGGTTTGTGGGCGGCACGGGCTGGTCCATTTTTCTTGTGGTGCGGCTGCGCTGGGGTGAAATCGGCGGCATGTTTTTGGCGGCCACCGCGGTGGCAGTAATCAGTGAAATTTTGGCCCGCAAAGAAAAACAACCGGTGATCATCTTTTTGGTACCGGGCGTAATTCCCCTTGTGCCGGGTGGCAAGGCCTATTTAACAATGCTCAGTTTTCTCCAGAACGATTATGCTGAGGGTTTGCAGCTAATGGTATCAACTGTCTTTTTAGCTGGTGCGGTGGCGGCCGGAATTATCGTGTCCAGTTCCGCGTTTCGCATCTATTCCCGCACCAGAAGTATAAGGAGGGCAAGGCAATGAAAAAAGATTTAATTACAGTGTCCCTGGGACGGCGCCGGATCGAGCTTGCTAAGGGTACCTTAGTAGGCGAATTGGCCGCCATGGTGCCCGAAGCAAAGGATGCGGTTGTGGCTCGGGTGGACAATGATGTGATGGGGTACCAGTTTGCCCTAACGGAAGACTGTTGGGTAGAATTTTTGAACACCAATTCGGAGGAAGGCATGCGCGCTTACCGGGCCAGCTTGGTATTCTTATTTGTCCGCGCCGCCCTAGAGGTTTTACCCGGCAGTACGGTGCACATACAGCATTCTTTAAATAACGGGCTGTACGGGGAAATTGAGTATGAGGAACCCGTTATTGAAAGGGATATCATGGCGATTGAAGAGCGGATGCGCGAGCTTGTCGCCCAGGATATTCCCTTTGGTCGGCGCACCGTCCCGGTTGATGAGGCCAAACGGATCTACGCGGAACAGGGTTTCGCCGATAAATTGCGCCTTTTGGAACAGTATACGGGAGAGGCCGTTACCTTATATAATTTTGGCTGGCTGCACGACTATCTATCATCGATCCTCGTGGCCGGCACCGGTGTTTTACAGCATTTTAAACTGCGCTACTACCTACCCGGATTTATCCTGGAATATCCCAGGCGGCATGCGCCTTCCCGAATTCAGAAGTATGTGGAGCAGGGCAAATTATTCAATGTATTTTTTAAAGCCGCACGGTGGCAGGATAATTTGGGTATTCCCGACGTGGCTTCACTCAACGAGTGCATTCGCAGGGGCGGGTTCAATGACCTTGTTTACGTATCAGAGGCATATCATGAAAATCAGATCAGTGAAATTGCGCGCCAGATCGCGCGGGATAGGGATCGCCTGCGCGTCATTCTAATTGCGGGCCCCTCCAGTTCGGGCAAGACAACATTCGCCCAGCGCCTTTCGGTGCAGCTGCGGGTGGACGGCCTGCAGCCGGTAGCCATCGGCTTGGACAATTACTTCGTCGATCGGCACCTCACTCCGCGCGATGAGGATGGCAACGCGGATTTTGAAGCGTTAGAGGCAATTGACATCGAATTGTTCAACGAACATCTGACAAAACTGATCCAAGGCGATGAAGTGGAGATTCCCACCTTTGATTTCATTACCGGCTCCCGCAAGTGGAACGGCAGAAAGCTGAAAATCAGGGCAGATCAGCCCATTATCATTGAGGGCATTCACGGCCTGAATGATAGGCTCACCTCTTCCATTCCCAAAGGCCGCAAATTTAAAATTTATATTTCCGCCTTGACCAACTTGAACTTAGACCACCACACGCGCATTTCCACGACCGATGTACGCATGCTGCGCAGGTTGATTAGGGATAATCAGTTTAGGGGGCATGACGCCAAGGCCACCATCGACCGCTGGCCTTTAGTGACGCGAGGCGAGCACCGCCATATTTTCCCCTTCCAGGAGGATGCGGATGTCATGTTTAACTCTACCTTAGTCTACGAACTGGCCGTGCTGAGGCCCCTGGCGGAAGAATTATTGACGGGAATTACGCCGGCTGATCGCCAGTTTGCGACCGCTAAAAGGCTGCTCCGTTTTCTCAGCCATTTCGACGCTGTGCATGATATTGATGTGATTCCCTGCAATTCTATCTTGATGGAGTTTATCGGCGGATCTTGTTTTGAATAGATGGAGGCGCACAATGAAGGTCGTTTTAGTGGCTGTAAACGCCACTTACAGCCACTCCAACCTGGCGCTCCGATATCTTTCGGCGTACTGCGGGGGCCATTTTCCTGCCCTGGAAACGGTGGAGTACAACATCAACCAGGAGCCCGATTTGATTCTGGCTGACTTAGCCCGGCGGCGCCCTGATGTGGTGGGCTTTTCTTGTTATATCTGGAATATTGAACTGATTTTGCCGCTCATCGCCAATCTGCGCAAGGTGAGCCTCGAGACGATCATCGTTTTGGGCGGGCCTGAGGTTTCGTTTGATACCGAGTTTTGGCTGCGGGCCCATCCCGCGATTGATTACATCATCGCCGGCGAGGGTGAAAAGGCGCTGCTGGCGCTGCTTAAGATACTTAACGAGCAGGGCCGCCGGCCCAGCCCGGAGGCGTTGGCCCGTGTTCCGGGCCTTATCTACCGCACCGGAGAGCAAGTCTGCCGGAATGAGCAGGAGCCGCTCGATTTGGCCGAGATCCCCCTTATTTACAGTGGGGATTTGAGCGATCTAAAAAACAAAATAGTCTACTATGAAACAACCAGAGGCTGCCCCTTCCGTTGTGCGTACTGCCTGTCATCGGTGATGGGGCCCGTACGCAAATTTCCCCTGGAGCGCTCCAAACAGGAACTGCGCCTGTTGGCCGCAGCAGGCTTGGAACAGGTGCGTTTTGTCGATCGCACCTTTAACTATGATGCGGGGCGTGCTTATGAATTGTTGGAGTTTATGATTGGCCTTAACACAAAGACCCGCTTTCAACTGGAAGTGAGCGGGGATATCCTCACCGACCCGGTGCTGGAACTTTTGAAGAAGGCCCCTCAGAACCGCTTCCAGTTTGAAATCGGTGTGCAATCTACGCACGAACCGACTTTGCGGGCGGTGGCGCGTCGTTCCGATTTGGAACGGCTGCGGGAGGTTGTGCAGTTTTTAATGCAGGAAACGGAAGTGAGGGTGCTGTTGGATCTCATTGCGGGCCTGCCTCAGGAGGGCTTTGACCGTTTCGGCCAATCGTTTGACTATGTCTATGCCCTCAAACCCCAAAGGATCCATCTTGGCTTCTTGAAACTGCTGCGCGGTTCGCGCCTGAGAGAAGAAGCAGCCGATTTTGGCTGCTTATACACGGAACAGGCCCCCTATGAGGTGCTGCAGACTGATCATCTCTCCTTTGCGGAGATCCAACGTTTGAAAATAATCGAAGACTTGGTGGATAAATTCGCGGGCCCCCGTTTCGAAAAGTCCTTGGCCTATTTGCTGAGGGAAGGCAGATCACCCTTTTCATTCTTCAATGAATTTGCGGAAAAATGGCAGGCTGCGGGGCACCACTGGCATAATCATTCTTTATTTACGCTGTATAAGATCCTGGCAGAATTCTTCTCGGCCGGCAATCAAGATCTAATGCCCTGGCTGCGCCATGATTTTAGGCGCAACGAGCCTAGGCGCGCCACGCCCGCTTGGCTGGGCGGCCGGCCCGATCGCCGATTGGAACACGATTTAATTCGCACCGGCCGAGTCTTTGACTATCTTCCCGAACTGGAAGGCCTGCGCTCAAGGGATATTGGCCGAAAGATCTTTGTGGAAGAACTGCCCTTCAGTACAGGCATGGAGTCTTATCTTTTCTACTTTCCCAAAAGGAGTGAACCTGCCCGCGTTTTCCGTTTGGAATAGGCCAGCGGCACTCGGGCGATGTCGCTTGCCGCTTCGTCCAAAGCAACTAAATCATACTTATTTACTTCCCGGAGTGCGTGTTTGCCCAAAGCGCGCACTCCTTCCCTTATTTCTTCCGTGCTGGACTGCAGATAGCGGGCTAGGTGCAGCGCGCCCCTCTTCCAGTTGAATTTTTTCGCATATCTGCCCTTGGCAAAGGCAATTTCGGTAGGGGGCTCCCAAGGCAGCGCTTTTAACGTTTGCGTATGGGAGGCGGCAAAGAGGGCCATGGTGCCTAATGCCACCGCGTCTGCCCCAAGGGCAAGTGCCTTTAGGCATTGGCCCGGGGAGGTAAAACCCCCGGAAATGATCAGGCTGACCTGCCGCTGCAGGCCGCGGACGTTTAGGTATTGGGCCGCTCGGCATAAACCGACGAAAGTGGGCAGGGCAAAGTCGTCTTCCAAAATGGGCGGCGCCCCGACAGTTGCGGCTTGGGCTCCGTCAAGGGAGAAGAAATCCACGCCCGCGCGCAGGCTTAGTTCCATGTCCCGCTCAATTCTATCCGATAGGGAAAGCTTGATGCCCACCGGTACGCCGCGACCCGCTTTTTTTAAGAAACGGACGATGTGGGGCAGATCCCGGGGTTTTTTTATGGGGGGCAGATCGGTGGCGGCCAAATGGGGGAAAAACCCCTGGCCCGCGCCGGCGGTGGCACCCTGCCCCATTTGAATTTCTATGGCATCGGCCTGCTGCAGCATCTCTAGGCTGCGATCGAGCGGCAGGCGGGGGTACTGGACGATCAGGTTTTGGGCCAACTCCCGTTCTTTGGGAAGAAACGGCCCTTCGCCTGTATTTGTCGCGGTCCGCGCTTCGGTGCTGGCCCGGGCTAAGGCGTATTTCATTTCCGCGCTTAAGGCCCGCTTATAGGCCATGCCCGAAATAAGAAGAGGTGTACCCAGCATTAGGGGCCGCTTCGCTTTGGGCCCAATGGCCACCTCAGTGTCAATGGGGGTGGTACTGGGCAGGGCGGGCCGGTCTAGGTGGGCGGAGATGAACATAAGGCTGTCAAAATCTCGAAAACGCCTGGGGCTGCCCAGGGGCCTCTGAATGACAGTGCCGAATTCTGCCCGGAGGTTTGTTTCAATAATATCCTGGATACCGGTGCGTTTTGTGGCCGAAAAAAGTTCGGCCATGTTTTCCGCATAGCGGTCGGTCATCAGCGATTTTAGGGCGAAGCGAGCGGACCGGCCCGCTAAAAAGGCCAGGGCGCCGCAGCCGCCCAATACGGCAAGGCTTGTGGCCAATAAATTTGCTGTTCTTGGTTCGGACAGAAAAGTACCCCCTTTCGCGGCAGGGTGCAGGGGAGGAATCGTACCGCCCGCGGAGTATATTAAGGAAGTAGGCCGGCGCGAGCGCGGCCTTCACAGCTAGCATTTGCCTGCGGGCGCCAGGTTATACGGCCCGGTAGAGGCCCCGGGGAGGGGGAAAGACATGAAACGGCACTATCGACTGATCAGCCTTTTTGTGGTCATTCTATTTGCGGCCGCCTTACCCGGTTGTGCCCGGGGGGCAGAGTTTAGGGATTACGGCCCACTCTATGCGGTGTATATTCCGGATAATTGGATCTACCAGGCTAAAGAGAGTACCCCTTTGCTGAACGTGTTTTACGGCGCCGGGGAATACGATCTGCTCTATTTCGAGCTTTTGGAAAATGTTTGTGATCGTTCTGCCGGTGATTTCGGCCGCAGGGCGCTGCAGTTGTACGCCGCCGCCGGCGGCCTGCGGCAGTTTGAACTGCTGGAGCCTTTAAGCCCGGTAGAAGTGGGCGGCCTTGACGGGGTTAAATGTACATATATTTATAAAGATGCCGCGGGCACTTTCTTGCGGGAAGAACGGGTGTTTTTCATTTTGCCGGGCCGGCGGGGCTTTTCTCTGGCCCTGGCGGGGCCTAAGGCCGCGGTAGACTCGCGGCTGCTGCAGGACATTATCCGCGGATGGCGGTGGTTTCTTGAAGACTAAGTGTGTGACAAAATGGATCTTGGTTTTGGCGGCTTTCCTGATTATGCTCGGCGGCAGCAGCAGGCTGCAGGCCTCCCCCGTGTGGAGCGATCGTTTTGAGCAGACGCTGGGTAAAGGGGCCGTCCCTGAAATTATTAAACAATATGGCGGCGAATACACCCTGCCCATTGCGGATAGAATGTGGCTGGAAGAAGTTTTCAGGCGTTTAGCCGCAGTAACTGAACGCAGTGAAATTGAGTATTCTTTAGTAGTGCTGAATTCATTTGAATACAACGCTTTCGCGCTGCCCGGAGGTTACACCTTTATTACCCGGGGGCTGCTGCAGCTGTTAGATATGGATGCCACGAAACTGGCGGCGGTGTTGGGCCATGAAATCGCCCATGTGGAAAAAAGACACGGCATTACCGCGGTGCTGCGCCAAATGGGCCTGGCGGTGGTGATGGAGGTGGGTGTCATGTGGCTCGATGTCTTCCCGCCCGAGCTGCTGCGGGTTGCCAGCGCTACCCTTTTGGAACTGCTCAAGTTGGGGTGGGGCAGGGAAGCGGAGTACGAAGCGGATGCGGTGGGCCAGAGTTTGGCGGTAAAAGCGGGATTTGATGCGATCGGCGCGGTCTTGGTTTTGGACGATCTGCTGGAAATGGACCCGGATGAACTCCCGTCCCATATTTTCAGCAGCCATCCCGATACAAGAAGCAGGCGCATGCGGGCTGCGGACAATTTGATTTCTTTTTGGCCCGCGGTTGAAAGGATAGGGGCGAAACGGGAAACTCAAATGTTAGAAATGGGGAGGAATTCGGGGCAAAATGGGCGAAGAGATCCTAAAGGCAGGTATGAGGTTTCTCTGCCGAGTGCAGCTGACGAAGGAGGGCTGATTGTCCTGGACAATCAGCGGCAGGAAACGCTGGCTTGGCTGCCCGGCGATGTGGTGCATCAATTCAGTTGGTCACCTACGGGCGAGTATGCTGCCGCGGTAGTACAGGCGGGTGAACGAAGGGAATTATGGCTGTGCGATCGCTACGGGTACACGGTACAAAAAAGGCGACTGCCCGCAAGCCATGGTTTGCTGCACGGCTTGTGCTGGTCGCCCGGGGGCGAGATGCTTGCTTTGGAGTTTCGGGACCGGGACCACCCCCACCGCAGCTCGGTGGTTGCCACCTACCTAAGCAGTGAGGTGTACCTGCCCATTACCGGTGCTGCCGGGGGCGGCGAACCTCTTTGGTTGGAGGAGGGCCTGTACTTTAAAAGCGGCGGCTCTTGGTATCGCCGCAGGCCTCCGAGGGTGGAGCCCATGAGCATTCTTAATCCCGTGCCGCGAGTCCTACAGCGCAGAAAAGTACTGTCGCCCACCGTCATTCACGAAGACGGCTCCATCAGGTTGACGCGGCCTTCGCTGACTTTACCCTGATAAAAGATTATGCCGGGAGGCAGTTTGACCCGGCTGATTGGGATAATAGTGCTAAGAAGCTGATGTATCCCGAGAATTTGCCTTGCCATCGGCTTTGCTGTCATTGACGTAAAACCCGGGCCCTTTAAAAATAATATTGACATTCTTACTAATCAGGCGCTGTGCAGCCCCGCCGCAGGTGGGGCAGGCCGTTAGAGGCTTGTCCTTAATGCTTTGTTCTAGGTCGAAGCGGCCGCAGCGAGAGCATTTGTATTCATAGATAGGCATCTGGCATTCCTCCTTTGTAAATGTCTAAGCTACATTCTACAACTTATTGTTTTGGAGATCAACCGGTTCATTTATTATGAGTGAGGAGTAGTTCAATGAGACATCAGGCGAAATCATATTTAGTTCTTATCATATTTGTATTGCTGGCTTGCTCTGTGGCCGGTATTGACAGGGCCCGGGCTGAAGAGGAGCGGAAGCCCATCAATATTGATTTAACCGTTCCCAAGCCCAAACAGCCGGATGCGGCGGAGGATGTGCTAGAAGAGAAGTACCGGAAGATCCTGGCTGAAGTGACCATTTCGGAAGAAGCGAAATATGTGGCCGGGAATATTAAGGATTTAGCTACCGGCCTGCGCGATCTGGGCTTTAGAGCCACAATCGTGCAGTTTAAGGGCGAACGCAGCGATCGGCTTGTTTTAGATGCCAAGCTGGGCATCGAGCAAAAAGTTGCGCGCCTTGACTTTGTGGAGCCCAGCGCGCTCAGGGGCCAAATTGCCGTCATCGATCAGGAAAAAATGGAGGCCAAGATCTTTCAGCCCGTAACGAATCAGATCGCGGTGCGTGAGTTGGGCGACATGAGTAAAGAAGCTTTGGCTGCCCTGAATGTTGCAGAAGATCTTACTTCCTACTTTGACTTCACCCAATATGAGATTGTCGTTCTGGAAACGGAGGAGTATAATGGGGTAGAGGAGTACTTTCTTCAGATTGACTCGGGGGAAAAAGAAACTCTGCAGATTCGTGTCCGCAGTGACGATTGGTTTCCCTCTGAAATTATCGTGTTTGAAGATGGCGTGCTCACCGGGAAGATGATGTTCGAAAATGTCGAGTTTAACCCCGGGTTTGTGCGCGAAGAACTGCAAAAGCTGCCTAAGGTCAAAGAAGTCCGTTTGTAAGGGGGGGATGTGCGTGCCCGCTTGGCACCAAGTTCGTTTGGTTTTGCTTGTTGTGTGCGTTATTGGACTGCTGGCGTGCCCATCTGTTTCGGCATTTGAAGCGGCGGATCTCCTGTTTGGCTTCGGCCCTTTCGGTTGGCAGGGGGGGCTGGCTGTCAGCCAGGCAAAGATCAAACACTTAGGTTTTCTTGGTTATGAAATTACCGGTATGGACGGTTTTCTCTCACAAGACACAACCTCCGAGCAGGTTTCCAGTTGGTTCGGGGGCCATAAGGAAGTCTTTGTGGGTAATGTGGGTTACACCCTCGAACTTTTTGTGGGCAATACTGAACGGCCCGTCTTTTCTACTTTTACGGACAGCATCGATCCCCATATCGGGGCGTTTGGCGAATTTAAAAGGGTTTACGGAGATTACGGCCATGGTTTCTCGGGCATGGCACAGCTGTTTATGAACCCGCTTGGCCAGGTTGAATACTCAATCAGCCCCTACGTGCAGTTTACCAGACAGGGTGTTTGGCGCTTTTCCGCGTCGTTGGGCAGCTCTTTCGGGCTCGGCCTATCTTATTTGGAGCCAGGCGAAAATCTGCAGCTCGACGTTACTTTAATCAACGATGAACTGAGTTTTCATGTCCTGCTTTCCGTCCCCGAGCAGCCCATCACCTTTGGGGCCGGTTGGACTGAACGGCGGGTGCGCGCCTTTTTGCGCTATTCGTTCTAAAAGGAGATATCTGAGTGCATGTAGTTCTATTGGAACCGGAGATTCCTGCAAACACGGGTAACATTGCCCGTTTGTGCGCCGCCACAAATTCCGGCCTCCATTTGATCAGGCCGCTGGGTTTTTTTCTCAGCGACCCCAAACTGAAACGGGCAGGCTTGGATTATTGGGATTACCTCGATTTATACATACATGATTCCTATTCTGATTTTGTGGACAAGGTAAAGCCGCGGCGCTTTTTTTTTGTGGAAACGGGGGGCCCTAGGCTTTATTCTGAGGTCGCTTATAAACGCGATGATTATTTTATCTTCGGCAGCGAGACAAGGGGGCTGCCCGCCCATTTGTTAAGTGATCAAGAAAAGATCGTTACACTTCCGCAAAGGAAGGTGCGGTCTCTTAATCTGTCTAATGCAGTGGCAATCATGGTTTACGAGGCCTGGAGACAGCACAATTTTCGGGATTTGAATGATCTTGTTTAAGCAGGATAAGCTGTCCGGAACAAGAATACGTAGTCGGTATTGCAAAAGCCTAGAAAGAAGCGTGAGGTGAATTGATGCATGCGAAAGTTTAAAACCTTTTTCGGAGGAATAGATCTGGATGGCGCTAAGCGGGGTACTGCCCAGAAACCCATCACGGTGCTGGACGCCCCCGAAACACTTGTAGTTCCACTTCTACAGCATGCCGGTGTAGAAGCAAAGCCGGTAGTCGCCAAGGGCGATGAGGTGCTTAAGGGCCAGCTGTTGGCGGAGGCGGACGGGCTTGTCAGCGCGCCGGTGCATTCACCCGTGTCAGGTAAGGTGCTGGCCGTTGAACCACGCGTTCATATCTGTGAGGCCTCTGTGACTGCGATCGTCATCGAGAATGATGGTGAAGAACGCTGGGTGGAACGGCACCCGCAGGCCAATCCGGTGCAGCTGGAACGTTCCGAGATTATCCGGAGGATTAAAGATGCGGGAGTGGTGGGCTTAGGCGGGGGCGGTTTTCCCGCTGCGGTCAAGCTCAGCCCGCCTGAAAGCGTTAAGATTGATTTTTTGATTATCAACGGTTGTGAATGCGAGCCCAATCTCACGGCTGACGAAAGACTGATGGTGGAGCATCCCGGGGACATCGTTTTGGGGGCCAAGCTCATGGCCAAAGCGGCTAACGCCCGAAAAATAGTGATCGCTCTGGAAGATAATAAACCCGAGGCATATGAAGCGCTGCGGGCCGAGGCGGGCGGAATTGAAGTTGTGGTATTACCAACGCGCTACCCCCAGGGGGGCGAGAGGCAGCTGATTCAGGCAGTGACCGGCCGGGAAGTCCCCAGCGGTTCGTTACCCTATGCCGCGGGATGTATCGTTCATAATGTGGGTACCGCTTGGGCCGCGGCCAAGGCAGTGCGCGATGGGGAACCTTTGATTAATAGGGTGGTTACGGTCAGTGGCGATCCCATTGGCGAGCCCCAAAACTTTCTTGTCCCGGTCGGTACACCCCTAGACTACCTGCTGGAAAAAGCAGGGGGCTTTACGAAACGGCCCGGAAAAATAATTGCGGGCGGGCCCATGATGGGCGGTGCCCAGTTTGACCTGCAGGCGTCCGTGTGCAAGACAACAACGGGCATAATAGCCTTGGCGGAAAACGAGAGTTTCACGCCGGAGGTTTTGCCGTGCATTAAGTGTGCGCGCTGTGTCGATGTTTGCCCGGCGAACTTGCTGCCGCTGCGCCTTGAGGCGTTCGCCATGAATGAAAAATTTGATGAGGCCCGGGACCATGGGGCCCTAGATTGCATTGAATGCGGGTCCTGCAACTATGTCTGCCCCTCGAAGCGGCCTCTGCTGCATTATATCCGCTTTGCGAAACGTGAAATCGCAGCTAACGAGGAAAATTCAAAGTAAAGGAGTGTGGGGCAATGGAAGATTTGAAGCTGATTGTTGCACCGTCTCCCCATCTTAGAGATACTGATACTACCGAGAAGATCATGTCTGCGGTATTAATTTCGCTGCTGCCCGTGCTTGCCGCTTCAATTTACTTTTTCCGCTGGGATGCGGCCCGTTTGGTACTGCTTTCCGCGGGAGCGGCGGTAGCCACCGAGGCGATCTTTCAAAAAATACGCAAGAAACCCATTACAATCGGGGATGGCAGTGCTTTAATAACCGGTGTGCTTTTGGGATTAATTGTGCCGCCCAGCTTGCCCAGTTGGATGGTGATTGTGGGAGCGGTCGTGGCCATCGCCATTGGTAAGCAGGTTTTTGGCGGCCTCGGGGCCAATCCTTTTAACCCCGCATTAGTTGGTAGGGCGTTTCTGACGGCGTCGTTTGCGCTGGCCATGACGGCCTGGACAGCCCCTTTTGATGCGGTAAGTGCAGCCACGCCGTTGGCCATGGGTGCTGCTAGGAGTAATATTCCCGATCTGTTCTTTGGCAGCATAGCGGGATCTTTGGGCGAAACCTCCGCCCTAGCAATTCTGTTGGGTGGGATCTACCTCTTTTACCGGGGAGTTTTAGATTATCGTATCTGCCTAGGCATGTTGGGCACGGTTGCGGTGGTGGCCGCGGCGGCGGGCCAAGATCCCGTTTTTCACCTGTTGGCGGGCAGTGTTTTATTTGGCGCCGTCTTTATGGCAACTGACCCGGTGACCTCGCCCATAACGCCCTTGGGGCGCTGGATTTGTGGCGCGGGAATCGGTTTGATTGTTATGGTAATCAGAATCTGGGGCAGTTTTCCGGACGGCGTTACTTTCGCAATTCTTTTAATGAACGCGGCGACACCGCTGTTGAATCGCTGGACGCGTCCGCGGATTTATGGGCAAGGGGTGAAGGCAAGTGAATGAGTCTCTGCGTATGGTAGTTGTCTTGGCCGTAATCGCCATGGTTTCGGCGGCAATTCTAACACAGGTTTATGAAAAGACAAGTGTCATCATCGAAGAAAATGCCGCTCGGGCCTTGGAAGATTCGGTTTTTGAGGTACTGCCCGGGACTGCGGACGTGAATATCATTCGCAGCAGCCCCGACCCCCTGCGCGCAGACGATCCCAAGGAAATGCGGGAGCGCGAACAGCGCACCACCTTGATTTATCAAGGCGTGGACGAACAGGGTGCGGTAACGGGCTATGCCTTTGTGGGGGAAGGGAATGGCTACGGCGGTGCGGTGCGCGTTTTGGTTGGGGTTGATGAGGTTACAGATGCCATTTTGAATATCAAGATCCTGGCCCACACCGAAACGCCCGGCCTGGGCGATAGAATTGAATCTGAGAATTTCCGCAGCCAGTTTGTGGGCAAGGAATTAACCGATCCAATCAAATTGAACCAAGATATTGACAGTATTGCGGGGGCCACAGTTTCCAGCCGCGCGGTGAGCGAGGCGGTGCGGAAAGGCTTCGATGAGGCCGCCGCTGCCTATAGAGGAGGGGAATAGAATGGGTATCCTAAAAGATTTTGTGCGGGGCCTATGGGAAGAAAACCCCACCTTTCGGATTATGATCGGCCTGTGCCCCACCTTGGCTGTGACGACCAGTGCCATTAACGGCATGTCCATGGGGCTGGCCACCGCTTTCGTGTTAATTTGTTCCAGTACCCTAATCAGCCTATTGAAAAATGTAATTCCGGATAAAGTGCGCATTCCTTCATTCATCATTGTCATCGCCACTTTTGTTACGATAGTGGATTTGGTAATGCATGCTTATCTGCCCGAACTGCATCAGGTGCTGGGCTTGTTTATCCCCTTGATTGTGGTAAACTGTATAGTGCTGGGACGTGCCGAAGCATACGCTTCTAAGCGGCCCGTAATCGCTTCTGCCTTTGACGGCTTAGGCATGGGGCTGGGCTTTACGTGGGCCCTCACCCTACTTGGCGTGATCCGGGAAGTTTTGGGGGCGGGTACCATCTTTGGTTTTGCCCTCCTGCCGGAAGGTACTACCACTTTGGGGATTATGTCGCAGCCGCCGGGTGCTTTTATTACCCTGGGCATTCTGCTGGCATTGATGAATATTGTATCTGAACGCCTGAAGGCCAAAGGGGGTATGGGGCGGTGAATTTATTTATCATTTTACTGAGCGCCCTATTGGTGAACAACTTTGTCTTAGTAAGGTTTCTGGGGATTTGCCCGTTCTTGGGTGTATCCAAACAGGTTGAATCGGCTTTCGGGATGGGCATTGCGACCACCTTTGTCATGGTCGTGGCATCCGCCGCAACCTGGCTGATTCAGACTTTCATTTTGGACGCTTTCGGCCTGCCGTTTCTGCAGACGGTGGCCTTCATTTTAGTGATTGCCTCCGTTGTCCAGTTGGTGGAGATGTTTTTGCACAAAACAAGCCCCGGTTTATATCGGGCCATGGGCATTTTTCTGCCCCTGATCACGACAAACTGCGCTATTTTAGGGTTGGCAATCATGGCTGTCCAGGGTGGTTACAATTTTATCGAAACGGTTGTCTTTGCCCTAGGGGCGGGCCTTGGTTTTACGGTGGCGCTGCTTCTCTTGGCGGGCATTCGGGAAGAAATCGCCTTTGCGGATATCCCCAAGCCGCTGCAGGGGGCGGGGATAGCCTTTATTATCGCCGGCTTGCTGTCTTTAGCTTTCAGCGGGTTTGCGGGATTAATCTAGTAGGTTACAATTAGGAGGGGTTTATTATGAGTACTACCGTTGTTTCCCTCATCAGTATGGGTACCATGGGCGCGCTGTTCGCCCTTGGTTTAGCAGTTGCTTCAAAGAAATTTGCAGTAGAAACGGACCCTAGGGTCGATGAGATAGAAGAAGTATTGCCCGGTGTGAACTGCGGCGCTTGTGGTTTTGCCGGCTGCCGCAGTTTTGCGGAGGGCGTTGCCTCAGGCGAGGCGCCCCCCAACGGCTGCCCGGTGGGCGGTGCTTCTGTTGCCAAATTAGTCGCGGCCATAATCGGTGTTGAATCGGATGGTCCCAAACGGAGAGTGGCTCAAGTTCTCTGTAAGGGCGGCCTGGAGGAGGCCAAGCAGCGGGGCACCTATGATGGGCCCAGGGACTGCAGAATTGCCCATGCCACCCAGGGCGGGGACAAAGTCTGCACTTACGGCTGCTTGGGCTATGGTTCCTGTGTCGATGCCTGCCCCTTTGACGCTATGTATATGGATGAAAACGGCTTGCCCGTCGTCATTGAAGAAAAATGCACCGCCTGCGGCAAGTGCGTTGAGGCCTGCCCGCGCGATATTATTATGCTGGTAGACGAGGACCAGGGCGTCCACATCCGCTGCCGTTCGCTGTTGACCGGGCGTTTTGTGCGGCAGCTCTGCTCGGTGGGCTGTATCGCCTGCCGCCGCTGCGTGCGGACTTGCCCCAGCGACGCCATTTATATGGAGGATAACCTAGCCCATATCGATTACGATAAATGCACCAACTGCCGGGAATGCGTGGCAGTCTGCCCCACCAACACCATTGACTGGCAGGAAGGTAAGCCCCTTGTGCTGCACAAGGAAGTCGCCGGTTAGAAAGGGCGTTACTATGGGTAGGAAACAGCACAATAAAAACCTACCGCTGGCCTTAGTTGTGGTGGCGGCCGCGGTGGGCCTAATCCTGATCGGTTCTATACTCTTTCGCCCCCACGAGTTATTGGCGGAAGAAACGAGTGCGCAAAAAACGAAACTTTTGATGGATACCGTTGTTGATGTGCGGGTGGACGCGCCCAATGCCGCGCAGCTCGTCGAGGAAGCCTTTGACGTGATGAAGCGGCTGGAACAATCCTTGTCGCGTTTTATTGAAACAAGCGAAGTGGCTTTGATCAATCAAAAGGCCGGTACATGGGTGCAGGTCAGCCCCGATACGTTTGGGCTAATCGCCCAGGGTGTGCGCATGGGCGAGCTTTCGCAGGGCGCCTTTGATGTAACTATCGGTGCGGTCTTAGATCTGTGGGGTTTCGGCGGCAAGACAAGGCAGGTCCCTAGTGCAGAAAAGCTGGGGGCCGCATTGGAGACGGTAGGTTATGGGCGGATAGAAATGGACGCCCAAGGCAGCCGGGTGCGCATTCCCGCCGGCACAACCCTAGATTTGGGCGGTATCGCCAAAGGTTATGTGGTGCAAAAGGCCACCGAAATGCTGCGGCAGGCGGGTGTAAGCAGAGCCATAATCAACGCTGGGGGAGATATTTCCGTCATCGGTAAGCGCCCCGATGGCCAGCCCTGGCGCGTGGGCGTTCAGGATCCCGCGGAGCCGGCCAGTTTGCGCTGGATCCTTGCTTTAGATGATCAGTGCATTGTGACGTCAGGCGACTATCAGCGCTACTTCGAAGAAGATGGGCAGCGCTGGCACCACCTCCTTGATCCCAAGAGCGGTTATCCCGCCAGGGGCCTGCACAGTGTCACGGTTGTGGGTGATGACATTGTGAGCTGCGATGCGGCGGCCACCGCCATCTTCGTTCTCGGTTGGGAAGAGGGCCGGCGGCTGGCATTGGAACTGGACGGCCTGGAAGCGATCTTAGTTGGTGAGCACGGGGAGTGGATTTCGCCCGGGTTGCAGGATAAGATTATTTCCCAATAGAAACGCAAACGGATCATCGGCGATGGTCCGTTTTTGGTCAGCAGGGAACTGCGTTTGGGTGTGGAACAGATTATTGACAATAAATATAAAAGGAGAGATGCCTGTGTACGATTTAGCAATTATCGGCGGGGGCCCGGCGGGGCTGTCGGCGGGATTATATGGTGCCCGCGCCAACTTAAAAACGGTTGTCATCGAACGGGGGCTGCCTGGCGGCCAGATGCAGAACACACTGGAAATTGAAAATTATCCGGGGGTAGGCCGGGTTGAAGGCCCCGAGCTGTCTGACCAGATGCATCAACAGGCTCTGGCGGTTGGTGTGGAATGGAAAACGGGCGAGGTCAGCGCGGTTGAACTGGAGGGCCAGCCTAAAACGATTAAGGTCGGCAGTGAAGTGATCAAGGCCCGCAGTGTCATTATTGCCAGCGGCGCACAGCCCCGCTATTTGGAGGTCCCCGGTGAAAAAGAGCTTGCGGGCAGGGGTGTCTCCTACTGTGCCACCTGTGACGGCGCTTTTTATACCGACCTCGATGTGGTGGTGGTGGGCGGGGGTGATTCCGCGGTGGAGGAAGGCATGTTCCTGACCAACTATGTGAACTCGGTGACGATCATTCACCGCCGGGATGAATTGAGGGCCCAGGCCATTTTGCAGGAACGGGCCTTTAAGAACGATCAGATCAAGTTTATTTGGGATTCGGTGGTGGAAAAGATTGAAGGGGAACAAAAGGTGAGCGGAGTATTGATTCGCAATATTAAAGATGATTCCACCAAGGTTGTGCCCTGCTCGGGCGTTTTCATCTACATCGGTTTTTACCCCAATTCGGAATATCTCAAGGGCAGCCCTATTTTAGATGGGGAAGGCTATGTAATTGCCGGGCCGGACATGGCCACAACTATTCCCGGGGTTTTTGCAGCAGGTGATGTGCGCACTACTCCCCTGCGGCAGATAGTCTCGGCCGCGGGTGATGGGGCCATTGCCGCCATGGAGGCCTATCACTACCTAGAGAATCTCGAATAAATATGCTTGAACGTTAAATGATTAAATACATCTTCCGGCCCGGTACCAATCGGGGCGGGAGATGTATCTTTTTTTGCCTTCCCGCTTATAC
This sequence comes from uncultured Clostridiaceae bacterium, assembly GCA_964626065.1. Classification (GTDB taxonomy): domain Bacteria; phylum Bacillota; class Limnochordia; order Darwinibacteriales; family Darwinibacteriaceae; genus UBA3910. Next base: position 81,204 of record CAZVDE010000002.1, read on the forward strand.
TAATCTAAAGACTGCGGGGAGGCGGAAACATATGCGTTGGATTATTACTGTTGTAATTGTAATGGCCCTAATTTCGCCGGTCCTGGCCCAGGCACCGCTGGTGCGGTGCGGCATGCGCGGCGAAGCTGTGCGCGAAATTCAGGAACTCCTCGTTGAACTAGGCCATGAACTTGTAGTGGATGGAATTTTCGGAACAGAAACGGAATCTTTAGTGATGCACGTTCAGAAAGCCTTGGGCCTTGCAGCGGACGGTGTGGTGGGGCCGAAAACAAGCGCGGCATTGGACGAACTCAAACATGCTATCGTCCCCTATACGGTGCAGCAGGGCGATAATTTAACATTGCTGGCCAGGCGTTACGAGACAACGGTCGGTACGATCGCTTCCTTTAACAGTCTCAGCAACCCCGATCGCCTTTTTCCCGGCCAAGTACTACTGATTCCCACCGCGGCCCTGCCCGTATTTGGCCCCGGTTTGAGGCGGCAGTTGGGTTTTTCCTGGCCCGTACAGGGCACGATCAGTTCCGCTTATGGCTATCGCGTTCACCCGGTAACAAAGAGGCGTCATTTCCACGGCGGAATTGACATCGCCGTACCCGTGGGGACACCGGTGCGGGCGGCGCAGGCGGGCCGGGTGCTTCGGGCCGGTTCCGCGGGGAGCTTCGGCTTGGCGGTTGTTTTGGATCACGGTCAGGAAGTCACAACTTGGTACGGCCATAACTCTAAACTGGCGGTGCGGGCAGGGGACTCTGTTCAGCGGGGCCAGATTATTGCTTATTCCGGGCGTACCGGTGTAGCCACCGGGCCGCACCTTGATTTTCGCATTAAAATAAGGGATCAAACGGTTGATCCCTTAGAATACCTGCCTTAATCATTTTAAGAGCCGATCTAAAGCATTCAATAATTCCTGCAGTGCCTCTTCTTCGTTTTCTCCCCGGGCCAAGGCCTCGCGCAGGCAGGTTGTGGAAAACCTGTTGAAAATGACCTTGCCCACCTGGGCCAGCGCGCCCCGAGCCGCGGCGATCTGTGTCAGGATTTCGGCACAGGGTTCTTCATCCTCCACCATGCGCTGAACACCCTTGATCTGGCCTTCAATACGATTTAGGCGCTGGATCACGTTCGTCTTGTTTTTCCGGCCCAATCCCATCACCCTTTTTCTTTTGATCATAAACTTTAGCCTCGGTAGTGTCAAACCAATGTTTTTTACATCTGCTGCGCATTTTCGCAAGGGAAAAGGCCGCTTAAGGCGAAACTAAGCGAAGAGGTGATCGCCAGTGATTGCTTGTGTGCAGATGAAATTACGGGCAGAGGATTATCGGGCCGAGGCCAACTTTTCTGCAAAAATAATGGGCATCATGGAACGTATCCGCCAAGAATCGGGTGCGGGGCCCCTTTTGGCCGTTTTCCCCGAACATATCGGTACGTTTTGCCTTTTGTGCGGCGCCCCCGAGCGGGTGTGGTCCAAAAACAGCTTCGCCGCCGCCAGCAAAGCGCTGCTGTTTGGTAACTTCCCCTCCGCCGGTTATCATTTGCTTGCCCATCGGGTTTCGCCGGTACGGGCCCTACTCCTGGCCCGGGCAGCTGAGACAGAAAGAATTTATCTTTCTACGTTTATCCGGGCGGCCCGGGAATACGGGGCTTGGATTGTGGCCGGTTCGGCCATTTTGCGCTGGGGCGAAACGAGTCGAGTTTATAATACTGCGCCGGTTATTACCCCGACCGGGCATGTGATCTACCGCCAGCACAAGGTAAACTTAGTGGAAATGGAAGGACGCGGCGGCCTGGACATTGAAGGGGCCCCGTTAAATTACATGAGTGTGGTGCAGAGCCCCTTCGGCAATCTAGGGGTGGCCATCTGCTTGGATGCCTTTTCTGCCCCGGTGCGCGAGCGGTTGGGGGGGCTGGGCGCGGAAATCCTGATTCAGCCCTCTGCCAACAACCATCCCTGGAATGAGTGGCAGCAGAAGGATTGGTTGCGCAGCAGTTATGCGGCTGTTGTTGAAAACGGCGAATTTCCCTTGGCGGTGAACCCCATGCTCGTCGGCGGCCTATGGGATTTAGTTTTCGCGGGGCAGTCGAGCATTATCACCGCTCAGGGCTATGCGGCCAGGGCGCAAACCCCTGACCGGGAAGAAATTTTACTGTATCGAACCCAAGAAGGATAGGCGGCCGTTGAGTGCCACATACTTGATCTCGCCCCGCCGTAAATAAATGCGCGGCAGGCTCTGGGAGGCGGTTACGCGGCGCATCGAAACGCAGAGCGCATCCCCCGCCTGTAATTCGTCTGCTGCGCTTAAATCCACACAGGTCAGGCCCATGCCGATCCGGCCTAAGATGGGCAGGGGCGTTGCTTGCCAAGAAACGTCGGGCCGCGTGGGCTGAAATAATTTGCCCACAGCCTCTTTGATTTGGCGCCAGGGGGCTGTTTCCGGTTCCATGTGTAGGCCGTGGCCATAGCCAAGGGCGATGATGCCCGCTTTTAGGGGCCGGCGGACGCGGTAGCTTTTGCCGTAACCGATTGTCTGGCCTTTGGAAAAATTGCGGATTTGGATAATGCGTGCCTTACAGGCCCAGGTGGGCAAAAGCCGCCAGGACGGATCTAAAGGCAGGGGCGTCTGCCCGTAGAGAAGGGTGCCGATGCGTACTAAGTCCAGGTGGCTTTGGGGCAGCGTTAAGAAGGCCGCACTGCTGGCGGCATGCCAATGCAGATTGTGCCAGCCTTCCTCCGCAAATCTCCCGCGTATATCCAGCAGCCTTCCTAACTGCCGTTCCGTGAAACTTGGATCATGGAAGGCGGAAGAAAAATGGGTGAACACCCCCTGCAGCCTTAACCAGGGGGTGTTTTTGATCAGGCGCGCCAGCTTGACCGCCTCCTGCGGGGCGGCCCCCAAACGGCCGAAGCCGGTATCAATTTTTAATTCAACTGCGATGGGCTGTCTGTTTTGCCGCGCCCCTTCCTTCAGCTGTATAATTGATTCCGCTGTCGCCACCGTGGGAATCAGCCTGTGTTTTACAACCAAGGGGACCTGGCTTGCAAGGGGAGGGGTCAAGAGCAAAATTGAAGCACCCCGAGCGGCCCGCGCAACGGGCAGGGCCTCGTCAACCGTACTCACTGCCAGCTTTTGATACCCCAACGTCTGCAAAAAAACGGCCACCGCGGGTGCGCCATGGCCGTATGCGTCGCCCTTTAGAACCGGCAGGATGGGAACCCGGCAGTGTCTTTCCAGCTCTGTTAGATTGGCCTGTAAGTGATCTAAGTTGACCTCAACCCAGGCGGAAAAATTTAACCGGGTCGTTTGAAGCTGCGCATCCATTGATGGGCCCGGAGGCCTTGCCGCCACAGCAGATACCCCCCTTTAGAAATGGGCAGGTCGTATTCGCCCACATACTCCTCCAGCTGCGCCCCGAACCCCTCCTTGAAGCGATACAGCCCGTACAGGGGATGTTCCGGATCGAGGTTGCCCGATACTCCGCGAAAATCATAGATTCGACAGCCCAGGCTTTTCGCGAACTGAATCATTTCCCATTGAATCAGGCTTGATGCCTGCAGGTTGCGGTTTTCGCTGCTGGAGGCGCCATACACATACCAGGCCCGCCTGCCCAATGTAAAGAGGATGGCGCCTGCCAGGGCAGTGCGCTCGTGAAAAGCCAGAAAATAATGGGCCAGTTTATGCTCAACAAGTTCTTCCCAGAGCGTATGAAAATACGCCGGGGGGCGGACGGTGAAACGGTCCCGCTCCGCCGTCTCCTGCAGCAGCAGATAAAAATCATCCACTTGAGCCCTATCTTTGACCCGAAACACCGAAACGTCCTTGCGCATCGCATAACGGACGTTATAGCGCGTTTTGCTCTTCATCTGCATCAGCAGACTCTCCGCCGAGGGGCCCAAATCCAAAGTCATGACAAAGCGCGGCTGCGTTCCGCCAAAGTCAAGGCCGGTATCTAGGCGGATTAGGTTGTTTTGCGCCGCCAGTCCGGGCCAAGCGGTGTCACCACTGTCAATGGCCGGATCCATTTTCCATGCTAACGCCTTTTTGCGGCGGCATAACCGCGCCCCCTCTTGCAGTAGGGCCTCCAAGGCTGCCGGCGTAGAATAAAGTGGGCCCCTGGGCGAATAGGCAATCGTGGCGGGTAAGGGGGCAAGTTTTTTGTACAATATTAAGGCGGCGGCCTGTATCCTGCCCGAATCCTGCACGGCCAGGGGAAAATAATTCCACCCGTGGCTCGCCTTAAGCCGCCCCCAGTGCGTAGTCTGCAGCACATCTCCTAGGGGGTGGGCAGCCACGTAGTGATTGAAGAGGTTTTCACGCTCGAAGAAAAGCTTAGCTTCCATGATCGGCCTCCTTTTTACTACCATATTCAGTATATGTACTAATTAGCGCCGTCAATACGTATTTATTCTTAGGGAAGGGGGAGAGGGATGCGCCGCTTTACTGTTTTGCTTTGCTTTGTCGTTTTGTCTGTCTTAGGTTTCCCCTCTGTTTTGGAGGCCTTGACACCCGTTCCGGAGCTGAGCGCTATCGCCTATGTATTATATGATGGAGACTATGATTATTTAATTGCCTCCAAAAATGCTGAGCAAAAGCGCTCGATTGCTAGTTTGACCAAGATCATGACACTGCTGTGCGCAATTGATTTGGTGGAACGGGGCGAACTTAAACTTGACGCCATCATTACTGCCAGCGCTAAAGCGGCCAGCCGGGACGGTACCCAGATCAGGCTGCGCGCCGGGGATCGTTTTACGTTAGAAGAACTGCTTTATGCCACAGCCTTGGTCTCCGCCAACGATGCCGCGGTGGCGCTGGCGGAATATGTGGCCGGTTCGGAAGCGCAGTTTTGCCGGTTGATGAATGAAAAGGCAAAACAGCTGGGCCTAGAGGATACCAACTACGTGGACTGCACAGGCCTGCTTTCCATTTTCAGCAACAACTATTCCACAGCGCTGGATCAGGCCCGGCTGCTGCAGATTGCTTTGGGCTCCGATCTATTTCGCCGCATTATTTCTACGGCCGAATACGATCTGAAGGCGCAGGGCCGCAAAATCGTCAACACCCATCCTTTGTTGGGCCAATCGGGGGTGGAAGGGGGTAAAACGGGTGCTACCACACCGGCGGGCCACACGCTAGCAACTTCCGTACTGCATCAAGAGCGGCGCTTGATTTCGGTTATCCTCGGGGCGCGCAGCAGGGATGTACGCAACCAAGAAGCAAGCCTGCTCCACGAGTGGGCACAAGAAAACCTGGTTGGTTTGATTTCCAAGGAGCAGATACTTACGCCCGTTTTGGTTCCCGATGGAGTTGAACATGAAATCAACGGGGTTTTGGCAGCTGACTTTTCCATTGTGGCTGTGCAGGAGAGTGATTTGGACTTTAAAACTAAAGTTAAACTTCTGCCCGGCCTGCGGGCGCCCGTTGAGCGCGGTGACAAAGTGGGCGAACTCATTGTCTACAGGGAAAATCGAGAATTTACCCGCCTAGACATTGTGGCTCGCCAGGGCACGGGCCTGGCCTCCTGGCTGAGGCGTGTTTTTAATCTCTTCATTCATTTTTTCAAAAAGTTAGGCAGGTGATGGGATGGCCAGTTTTTCCGAATTTCGTATTCAACGCCGGGTGCTTTTTCTGCTGCTGACCATTTTAATCGGCGCGGTGTTTCTCTTGGGCCGCTTAGCCTACGTCCAGCTTTGGCGCAATGATTTTTTTCAAAGTAAAGCGGTAGAACAGCGCCTGCAGAAGATCCCCATAGAGGGCCCGCGGGGTGCGATCTACGATCGCAACGGCATTCCTTTAGCAATCAGCGTTAGTTCCAATACGGTTTATGCCATTCCGGTCGAGGTGGAAGATGTGGCGGCGACGGCGCAGCAGTTGGCGTCCATTTTAGGGCTGGAAGAACAGTACCTGCGCGAGCGCTTAAGTAAACGATCATCCGTGGAGTGGCTGCAGAAAAAGATTTCTGATGCGCAGGCCCGCAAGATCATTGCTCTCGATCTGTCCGGGGTGGGGGTTGTACCCACCTCCAGCCGCATCTACCCTTACGGTTCCATCGCGCCGCAGGTTCTTGGTTTTGTGGGCATCGACAATCAGGGCTTGGAGGGTTTGGAGCTTTATTACGACCGCTATTTAAGAGGCAAACCGGGGGCGGCTGTCTTTGAGCGCGATGCTCACGGGCGGGCTTTAGAAGAAGGGGTAAGGGGTTATCTGCCGGGCGATAAGGGCGACGACCTTGTTTTAACGCTGGACTTTTTCGTGCAGCGCATGGCGGAAGAAGAGGTCCGCCGGGCCACTTCAGAAACGGGATCGCGCTTGGGACTGATAGTGATTACTGAACCTAGGACGGGAGAGATATTGGCCAACGCGATTTACCCCACTTTCGAGATTGACAATTTTTCGGACTACCCCGTGGAGAACCGCAGAAATGTTGCGGTTACGGATACTTACGAACCCGGTTCCACATTCAAGGCGGTGACGGCCGCGATTGCTCTAAACGAGGGGGTGGCCAGCCTGCGTTCGGGGTTTTTTGATCCCGGCTACATTCGGGTCTCGGGCTGGACGATCCGCTGCTGGAACAGGGGTGGGCACGGCTCACAGTCTTTTGCGGAGACGATGCAGAACTCATGCAACCCCTATTACTGCAAGTTGGCCATTGATTTGGGGGATCAGCGTTTCTATGACGGGCTCACAAGCTTCAACCTCGGTTATAAAATGGGGGTTGATTTTCCGGGTGAACGGGCAGGCACCCTTAGGGCCCCATCTGCAAACCTGCCCCTGGTAACGTGGGCCAATATCGGCTTCGGGCAAGGACTGACCGTAACCCCCCTACACTTGATTGCGGGGTTTGGGGCGATAGCCAATGACGGTATTTTTTCGGTGCCCCACTATGTGCAGGAGATCGTAACGGAAGAAGGAAGTTTCCCCCCCGATATCCCGGGCCAGCGTCAGATTATCGGCCAAGAGGCGGCTAACACAACTGCCTATGTGCTGCGTACCGCGATCTCGGAGGGCACGGGCAAGCATGCGGAAATTCCCGGCTATCAGGTGGCGGGAAAGACCGGGACTGCCCAATTGGTTGAACACGGCCGTTATTCGCACTCTAAAATGGTAACTTCTTTTGCGGCCTTTGCCCCCTACGACGATCCGGAAGTGGCTGTGCTGTTAGTGCTGTGGGAACCGCAGGGTGCTTTTTACGGCGGTGTGATTGCCACCCCTGTTTTTGCCCGCTTGGGAGCGAAGGTCCTACCCTATCTAAATGTGAAGCGGAGGGAAGAGGAAGTGAAAGACGGTCTCAGGTTAACCGCAGTACCCGATGCGGGGGGCCTTTCGCCGGCAGATGCAGAGGCTTTACTGCGCCGGTTTGGCTTTAAGGTGGGGGTAGTGGGCGACGGCACGCGGATTATAGGCCAGGTACCCGCACCGGGTGCCAAGGTGGAGGAAGGGACGTTAGTCTATATTTATACTGATGTGGACTATCTTCCGGCAACAAGTGAGCAGCCTAACCCCTGCGGCGCGTAGTTTAAGACAGGGAATCTCATTTCCGCGGAGAATAAACTAGCAATACCATGATCGAGGGGGTTTGCGATGCTGCCGTTTCTATTAATTTTCGTTCCCATTATTGGTGGAGTGCTCACTGCGTTTTTAAAGTTAGAAGATCGCCTCAGGGACCGGTTCGTGCTGGCGGTAACCGCGGTGACCGGGTTGTTGGGCCTGTTTTTATTCGGATTTTTGCGGGAAACGGGAGTTGTGGTTTTGGAGTTTCCACGGCTGCTGCCGCCCTTTGGGGTCTCGTTTCGCATTGACTGGCTGAGCGTTATTTTGGTGACGATCTCCAGCGCCATTTGGCTTTTGGTGACGATTTATTCTTTTGATTACATCAAACCGTCTAAGCACATCAACCGCTATCACGCTTTCACCCTCATTTGCTACGGGGCAATTTTGGGTACGCTCTTGGCCGGTGATCTGCTGACTCTTTTCTTATTTTTTGAACTGATGTCCTTCGCCTCTTATGTACTGGTGATTCACGAAGGTGATGACCGGGCAATGCGGGCCGGGTTCTTATACCTGATCATGACGATCGGCGGAGGCCTTGCTTTTCTCTTCGGCGTGCTGGCAGTGTATCAATTGGCCGGGACGGTGACCATGACGGCCGGAGGATTTTTGGCCGATTCGGGCGGACTGAGCCTAGGTGCCTTTTTTGGGTTTTTAATCGGGTTTGGCATGAAGGCGGGTATGTTTCCGCTCCATGTCTGGCTGCCCGAGGCCCACCCCGTTGCCCCTTCGCCCTCGAGTGCTCTGCTCTCGGGCGTGATGCTTAAAGTGGGGGCTTTTGGGCTGCTTCGGGTGATCTTTAACGTCTACCAATTTGAATTTTTGGCTGAGGTTGGCTGGATCAACTATCTGCTGGTGGGCGCAATTTTGACTATAATTCTAGGCTCTGTTTTCGCGATCATGCAGAAAAGCCTCAAACGCAGGTTGGCCTATTCCAGCGTGGCCCAGATGGGTTACATTCTGTTGGGCATGGCGCTCTTATCGGAACGGGCGTTAGTGGGCGATGTCTTTCATATCTTCACCCATGCGATTATGAAATCATGCCTCTTTTTAGTTTCCGGTTCCATGATTTTGCTGACCGGAAAAACGGAAGTGGATGATTTCAAGGGGATCGGTCGGCGCATGCCCATTTCCATGGCCTGTTTTACGATGGCCTCCCTCTCAATGATCGGCATCCCCCCTTTTAACGGCTTTTTGAGTAAGTGGTTTTTGGGCCTGGGTGCCTTAGAGGTCAATCAGCCCTTTTCAGCCCTTGTGCTGCTCGTATCCAGCCTGCTGAACGCGGTCTATTATCTGCCCATAGTGATTAACGCCTTTTTCAGGCAGGAAGAACATGATTTTTCCCACATTAAAGAACCGTCTCTGCCAATGCTCATTCCCGTGGTGATCTTGGCGGCGGCGACTATTTTCTTCGATCTAATTCCCGTCAACGTGCTCTTGAATCTGTCGGAAGTTACGGCGGCGGCCTTGTTTGGCGGGGGGGCGGGGTTATAAATGGGTGCCCAGTCCAGCAGCCTGCCCCTACTGGTAGTAGTATTCCCTCTGGTGGGGTCGGGGGTGCTCGCATCGTGCGCCCGCAGGGGGGAAGCCCTCAGATCGGCGGCGGCCAATCTGATCAGCTTAATTACCCTACTTTTAAGCGTGTTCCAGTTTGCCGCCGTGCAGAAGGGGCGGGTGTTGTTTTATGCCCTGGACTGGTACGTGGGCTTTGGCTTGCGCTGGAAGGCCGATCACTTCAGCGCGGTATTTGCAGTTGTTGTGGCCTTGGTCTGGCTTTTAGCCACCATTTTTTCTCGGCAATACATGGAGCGGGAGGGTAAACAGACTCGTTTTGCGGCGGCTTCCCTGTTTACGCTGGGATCGACTTTGGGGGTTTTTTTGGCCGGAGATCTGCTCAGCCTTTTTTTGTTTTTTGAACTGATGACTTTCGCGGCCTATCTCTTGGTTGTGCACAGCGAAGAGCCTGAGGCGCTGCGGGCGGGATCGGTCTATTTATTTATGAGCGTCATCGGCGGGCTGTTCTTACTGGGCGCCATCTTTTTTATTCAGCACACTGTGGGCCATACTGAGTTTGTGCCCGTACTGGACGAGCTGCTTGCCGCCGGCCTCAGTCCCACGCTTCTCTTTGGTGTGATCATCTTGGGCTTTGGGGTCAAAGCGGGGATGCTGCCCCTCCATATTTGGCTGCCTAAGGCGCATCCCGTTGCACCGGCACCGGCCTCTGCCCTATTATCGGCGCTGATGATCAAAACGGGTGCCTATGGTTTCTTTAGGTTTTTCACCGTGATCCTCTCCGCGCAGCCGCAGGGGCCCCATTTTTACCTGCAGCAAAACTTCGGCTATGCTTTAATCTGGATTGGGGCAGTCACCATGCTGGGCGGGGCGTTAATGGCTTTGATTCATTCGCCCATGAAACGCGTGCTCGCCTACTCCAGCATCAGCCAGATGGGTTATATACTTTTTGCGCTCGGCACAGGTGTGATGCTGGGCCAAAACGGGGCGGTCGGTTTGGCCGCGGCCTGGCTGCACATGATCAACCATGCTTTTTTTAAATCCTTTTTGTTTCTGCTGGCCGGAGCGGTCTATTTGCAGACGGGCGAATTGGATCTTAATAAGCTGGGGGGGCTGGGCAGGCGAATGCCCAAAGCTTTCTTGTTCTTTCTCATTGCCGCGGCGGGCATTACGGGAATACCCGGTTTTAACGGTTATGCCAGCAAGGTTTTAATTCATGAAGCCATTCTCCACGCCTACCATCTAAAGGGCTGGGATTCTCTGTTGTGGCTGGAGCGCACGTTCGTCTTTACGGGCGGCCTGACAGCCGCCTATATTTCCAAAATCTGGCTGCAGGCGTTTGTGATGCGGCCCACGGGTGATTACTCGAATGTGCGCGATCTAAGCGGGGTGCAAACGGGGCTTTTTGCCGTTTACAGCGCAATTCTGCTCAGCTTGGGCATTGGGGCCCAAAGGGCAGTAAATCGGCTGGTGCTTCCCGTTTTGGCATCGTTTGATCTGTTGGGCGATGATCTTAAATCTCTCGGGCAGGTGCCCTTCTGGGCCGGAGCTGAACTGCAGGCGCCCTTGGTGAGCTACGCTATTGCCGCGTTCGTGGTGGCCGTTTTGGCTTTGTGTAAGTTCAGCCCGCCCGTGCCGGGCTGGCTGAGCGTGGAAAAATTGGTCTACCGGCCACTTTTTACCGCGGCCAGCGGGCCGTTTAAACAAGGGGAGCGGACTAATCTGGCTTTTGATACTGTTATCGTGGGGATAATTTTGGCTGCGGTATTAGCGATCTTGCTGTGGCAGTGATTGATGGTGGGCACAGTGGGGGCTCAACGGGCATTGGGAGCAGAGGGGGTTGCGCGCTCGGCACAGAGCCCGCCCGTGCCTGATCAGCCAGCGGTGCGCCCTAATCCAGTATTCTTGCGGGATTGCTTCCATCAGCTGCTGTTCGGTCGTATGGGGGTCAGCGGCATCGGCCAGCCCTAAACGGTTGGCCACCCGGAAAACATGGGTATCCACCGCAAAGGCCGGAATATTAAAGGCATTCGCGAGTACAACTCCTGCCGTCTTGCGGCCTACGCCCGGTAATTGCTCCAATTCTGCTCTGGTGGCGGGAACTTGGCCATCATGTTTTTCAACCAGCATTTGGGCGGTTTTAATTAAATTGCGGGCCTTCGTCCGCCACAGCCCCGCGCTTTTGATCAGCGAGGCCACCGCTTCGAAACTAGCTTGGGCCAGATCTTCGGGAGTGGGGAAGGCGGGAAAAAGCTCAGCCGTTATTAGATTAACGCGTTCATCGGTACACTGGGCGGAGAGGATCGTGGCCACCAAGAGCTCGAACGGGTTATTATGGTGTAGATCCGTTGTTGTGACCGGGTACATTGATTCTAATAGTTCGAGTACTGCCTGCATGGGTAGTCTCACCTCTTGTTGTATTAGGGACCTTCCAAGGGATTTTTATAGGGGATGATGGAGTTGCGCCTTTGATTCCGGTTCTGGCAGCGCCCACAGCCGCGGCAGCCCCGGGTGACTTGGACTAAACCGTCTTCATCAAAGATCAGGCCTCGGGGGCAGCGGTCGTGTTCATCGGGGCCGAATAGGCTGCTTACCGTGTCCACGAGCAGTTCCGCCAAGGATTTATCGGGCCGTTCTATTTTGAAATCTTCCAATGCCTCCCGATAACTGATTTTTTGCTTTGTAAGGCGGCTTTTGGCCACCTTGTGGTAGGAAGCATAGAGGAAAAGATCGGCCGCGGTCCGATTGGGAAATTCATCCAAAAGGCGCTGTTTTTTAATCAGCCTGACTACGGGCAGATAGATGTCCTGTTCCCAACGGGCACTCGCTTCTTTTAGCGAAAGGGCGTAATTTTCTGCCGCCGATTCTTCTTCGCGGAAATCTTCGATCTGCAAAAGCAGTTTGTTATAAGCGCCCAGTTCAGTAAAGTCGATGCCGCTTAGGCCCGTTTTCATTTCGAAATTGGAGCGCTCGCGCCAAATTAAATTCGGTTCGGAATCGCCCGCCGGGAAAAACTCAATTACTTCCGCATCCATATATGTTTGTCCGACCTCTTTGGCCACCGAGACGCGGTGGTTGCCATCAACAACATAGTACTTATTGCGGACTTTGTATAAAATGACGGGGGGCATGATCTCACCCCGTTCCACCGCACGCTTGATGCGCTCATAGCGGTGGTAGGTGGAAGGATTTTTTATCCTAAAACGCGCGTCAAAATCACGCCAGCGGTTGACCGAGCCGATGATATCCGCGACCGGTACTGTGCGCAGGCCAAGGTCGAGCGAATCGGTTAAGCGGTATTTCTCTTTGGAAGCGGCGAAGGATTGGGCGGTGCCCCGTGCTCTCACTGTCTTCACTCCAGGTGGGTGCTAGTCAATTTCTAAGATATGAAAACCATAACCGTTAATCACGGTAGTATCGTTAACAATATCGATGCGGTTTTGTTTCAGTCCGTAGTTGAGATGGGTGTGCCCGTGGATGAAATACCGCGGTTCGTATTTGTGAATGATGCGGGAAAACGTCAAAAACCCCTTGTGGCATTGATCTTCCGCATCGTGAATGCCAAATGGAGGGGCGTGGGTGAGGACGATATCGATTTTGCGGCCAAAAAGGAAACGCCAGGCCAGGCGGCGCCACACGGCGCGCATCTGCCTTTCGGTGTACTGAATCGCGGAGGGGTGATGATAAAACATGGAGCCTTCAAAACCGATCATTGTCAGGCCGCGGAAGGTAATCACCTTGCCGTGGATATTGTCGCCGCCATCGGGTGGGTTAAGATCGTAATTGTCATCGTGGTTGCCCCGCACGTAGTAGAGGGGGGCATTGAAAACAGACATTAGATAGGATAAATACCAGGGGGGCAGGTCACCCACTGATAGGATGGCGTCGATTATTTCAGGAAAACGCTCACGCCTGAAGTGATCGTATAATTGTGGGTCGACGGTGTCGCCGACAATTAAAAGTCTCAACATGGATCCTCCCAACCAATTATTTAGGGGCGCTGGCTCTGCAAACGGGCATTCTCCTCCCGGGCAACAAGGCGTTTTTCTTTGACCGCTTCTATGATCTTGCTTTCCAGCGTAAGACCGCGGATGCGTTCCCATAAAGTGGGGGGGCGAACGAGAGAACTATAGCGTTCGGGAGCCCTGTACCACACGCCGCGCGGGCCGTTGATCGCCTCAACCCTCGCGTCGTGTTCCATAAGCGTTACTCTGACTCCCCACTGCTGGCCGGGGGCAAACTCTAAATAAACGGCGGATTTATCGGTGGGGCGGCTCCATTTTCCCTTGGTCAGACTTTTAAGCATCGTCTCATCCTTTCCCACTGTAATTATTACACAAAAGACCGCTTATTCCTAGCGTGATTCGGGGGTGTTTATGTTGAAATTGTTAATAGTCTGTATTTTATTAGCCTTTTCGTCTTTGAACCCGGCCTACGCCCACCGGCCCGATCCGGGGGAACTGCACTTCACCACAGCGCAGTGGGCGTACGAGGTGCGGGACGAAAACGACTATGATCCCAATCCGGGCGGGGCCTTTCCCAAAGGGCAGCGCGCTTACGCCTATTTGGAATTGGCGGGCTTTTCGCTGCTTAACGTCGATGGCGGCAGCGCTTACCATGTCCTTGTTGATGTTGGCCTGCAGACAACGTGGGGGCTGGGCTTATTTAAACAGGCCGGCCTTTTAGAATTCGATTCGTTCAGCTTCGATCCTCCTGACACCTTATGGTTTTACATCTGGGTGGATGTCCCGCGCTTCGCCCCGTGCGGGACTTATGTCACGGTAATTACGGTGCGGGACGAAATAGGAGGCCATGTTCTGGAGGAAAGGCGGGAGATTAAGATATTTTAGGCTCGTGAAAAAGGAAACGGACTGTTTTTGTGGAATAAATATAGGATAAAAGTGAGAAGGAGGAGAGCAATGGCGGCAAAAAAAAGAAATACCGGAGAGGCCGTCCCGCAGGGAGTGGTGTCCCGTTTGCCCGTTTACTACCGTTATTTGTCCGAGCTGGAAGGCAGGGAAGTGGAACGCATCTCGTCCGCTCAATTCGGCGAAGCGGTGGACTGCACGGCCGCTCAAATACGGTCCGACTTAAGCTATTTTGGCTCCTTCGGACAGCAGGGTTATGGCTATAATGTAAGCGATTTATTGCAGCAGCTGGAGAAAATTCTGGGGCTGCACCGCACCTATTCTGTGGTTTTGGTGGGCGCGGGCAACCTGGGCAAGGCTTTGGCCAGCTACGAATCCTTTCGGTCCCTGGGTTTTCAAATCAAGGCCATTTTTGATGTGGATCCTTTACTAATAGGCAACTATCACAGCGGCACCATCATTCGTCCGTTTAATGAACTGCCTGAGTATCTGCGTGATAACACGGTCGATCTGGCCATTATCGCCACGCCTAAAGAGGCCACTCAGAAAGTGGCGGATGTTTTGGTTGCGGGCGGTGTGAAAAGCATCTGGAATTTTGCCCCAATTCATCCTGCGGTACCCCACGATGTGCCGGTGGAAAACATCCATTTGACGGACAGCCTTCTGCGCCTGGCGTTTCGCATGAATGAACAAGAGGCTTAGAAAATGACGGCTGTGTGTAAAGAGGTGTCGTGTCTTGCTGCAGGGAAAACGCATTGCCATTTTCAATATTGCTAATAAACGCAGTATCGCTTGGTCTATTGCCCGGGCAATGGACAGTCAGGGTGCTGCTCTTATTTTGGGCTATCAAAACGAACGCACCGGTGCCAACGTCAAGGAACTGGCGCGGGAATTAAGGCAGAAGCCCGTGGCTATTCTGCCCTGCGATGTGGCTTTTCCCGAGCAAATAGATGCGCTGCCGGAGCAAATCCGAGCGGAGGCGGGCATGATTGATGGGCTGGTGCACAGCCTGGCGTTTGCACCCCGGGAGGCGCTGCAAAACCCCTATTTATTTACGGAACGTGAGCAGTTCTTAACCGCCTTAGAAATAAGTGCCTACTCGCTCGTGGCGCTGGCTAGGGCCTTAACCCCCGTATTTTGTGATGGGGCCAGTATTATTACGCTCTCATATTACGGAGCGCAGAAGGTCTTTCCCGGCTACAATGTGATGGGTGTCGCCAAGGCGGCTCTGGAAGCGAGCGTGCGTTATTTGGCCCATGATTTGGGCCCCGCCGGTGTGCGCGTCAATGCCATTTCCGCCGGGCCCATGAACACGCTGGCTGCCCGGGGCATGGGCGGCCTTTTGGAAATGCTCGCCCTGCATGAACAAAAAGCGCCTCTAAAAAGGACGGTGGCGGGCAGGGAAGTGGGGGATACTGCCGCCTTTTTGGCCAGCAGCTTGGCGGGCGGCATTACCGGGGAAACTATTTACGTTGATACGGGCTATAATATTATGGGCGTATAAAAAGCACCCCGCCGCCGGGCGGAGTGCTTTTTTGGTTTGTAGTATATTTTAGTGAATGCGTGCTTTATCTAAGGCGTCGCGCACCGCGTGGTTGGATTGAATCGTTAAACCGGTGGCACCCGAGATAATATCTACGTAGCCGGGCTTGCTGGCCATGGCCGCTTCTTTATAACCTTCGCGGGCCAATTCCAAAGGCCACTGGTATACTTCAACGGACGGGTCTTGAATGGTGTGGTCAGGCAGTACCCTTTGTACCGAATAGTCCACGATTTTGTCATCTTTGAGTGTTACCCAGACTACTTTATAGTAGCCGCCGTAGCCGGAAACCTCGGAACGGCCCAAGAAGACACCGTCAAAGAATTCATTGGCCGGTTTATCTGCGCTGGCTTTGACCAATGCCCGATCAACAGCCTGGATCCAGCCCACAGAACTTCCGGTTGCTTTGGTAACCACATCTGCCTCAGCGGCCTGATTGGCTACGAACTGAGCGCCTAATGTGCGGGCCGCTTCGCCCGCTTCGGGCCAAGGATATTCGGCAAAGTTTTTTTCGATGTGCAAGGCCGTGAATTCGCGCAGGATTACCGCCACAATTTCGCCGTCTTCAATGAAGACTTTCGCATATTGAGTACCGGTATCGCTTGCATCGGACCAGCCTTCGTAAGTTCCGTCAACCCAAGCGGCCTGAGCCCCAACGGCGAAGACCAAGATTAACGCCAATACAACAGTTAATTTTTTCATGTGCACAACCCCATTCGTATTGAAAGTTTTTGATGAAAAATTTCACATTAAGCGTAGCAAATTTGGCGCGGCTAGTCAAGGGGTTCTGCCAAGAATATGTCAACAATATTCATGTATTATAATCGCGGCCTTCACCTCCAGTGGATGAGAGTGGCTACCATGACCACATCATGGCCGTTGTGCCGGTTTTGTTGAAAAAGCTGGCGAAGCGCGCTCCACACTTGATCAGGATCACCGTAAATGGTGGTGTTCAGCGATGTGCTGCCAAAATGGGAGTCGTAGTCAAGGGCGTGTTCATCCAAGAAATGGGTGGTCAAACCGGCAAGGGTAGTCAATTCTTCAGAATCTGTGGGGTATAAAGATACTTCTGCTTTGATCATGAAAGCCTGCACCTCCTGGTTGTAGTATGACCAGAAGGCGCAGGCTTCAATCCTTTAGCGGTTAGGGACACAAATTACTTGGCCGGGTCTAATCTTGCTCGGATCCGCAATCTGGGGATTAGCACGAATCAGGGCATCAAGAGACACACCAAACTTTCTGGCGATGCTCCACATGCTGTCCCCGGGCTGCACAGTGTAGCGGAATGTTCCCGGAGGGCACACGCCGCTGGGCGCCCCGGTAGGAACACAGACGATCTGGCCCGGGAAAATCCGGCTTGGATCGGTGATCTGCGGGTTAGCGCGAATCAGCGCATTCAGTGTTACTCCGAATTTTTGGGCAATACTCCACATACTGTCGCCCTTCTGCACCGTGTAGGGGAAAGTCCCTGCCGGGCAGGTTGATGGGGGCGGACCGGACGGAACACAGACGATCTGGCCCGGGAAAATCAGGCTGGGGTTCGGAATCTGCGGATTGGCACGAATTAAGGCATCCAGTGAAACCCCGAATTTTTGGGCAATGCTCCACATACTGTCGCCCTTTTGCACTGTGTAGGGGAAAGTCCCCGTCGGGCAAGTTTGCGGCGGCGGCATAGAGCGCGGCACACATACGTTTTGGCCCGGATATAGCTGATTCGGATCGGTAATTTGCGGGTTGGCATTCATTAAAGCTTGGAGCGAAACATCAAATTTTTGGGCGATGCTGAACATGGTATCGCCGCGTTCCACGATATAACTGAAGGTGTTCGTGGGACAGCTTACAAAAGGAACACAGACAATCTGCCCCGGTTGAATCCTGGCGGGATCCGGAATCTGGGGATTCGCCTGCAGCAACAGCTGCAGCGAGATACCAAAACGATCCGCTATAGTAAACATGGAATCGCCCCGCTGTACAACATAAGGGAACGTCCAGGCGGGACAGGTAGTGGGCTGTCTGGGAATGCATACAATCTGCCCCGGGCGGATGTTGCTCGGATCGGGAATTTGTGGGTTCGCTTGGATGAGAGCATCTACGCTCACCCCAAATTGGCGTGCGATAGTGAAGAAGGTATCGCCCTGGCGGACAACATAAGGCGTGGTATTGGGCCCGCAAACCTGTTGTGGTTGAACTTCCGCATCAGGTCCAACCTGTAGTTCTTGGTCCTCCATTACTTGCTCTTCTCTTTCCAAAGTCACTCCTCCTTTGCTGATCAATACCGTTAGTTTACGGCTCAACAACAGGATATGAGTGGTGGGGCGGTTTGGTTACAAAATAGCTTGCCCACCGGCTGTGAAAAGATCTTGGCTCGATGCGCCAGATCGCGCAGCACGGCCACAGTTTACCCCGGTGCAAAAACACGCAAGGTTTAACAAGATTACCTGCACAGATTGCCTGCATCCGCTTGACATTTGGAAAAACGTATGCTAAAGTATCTTTAGTGTTCCTCGGTAGCTCAATGGCAGAGCATTCGGCTGTTAACCGAAGGGTTGTTGGTTCGAGTCCAACCCGGGGAGCCAACATGAAAAGCGAGAGGCGAAAAGCCCCTCGCTTTCTTCATTTTTGCTTATTTCCTTAGTGCTCCGGAATAATGAGCCAGCAAATTAGATAGGCTAGTAGGCCGGT
>CAZVDE010000003.1:0-23225 GCA_964626065.1 uncultured Clostridiaceae bacterium
ACATGGCTGGTCCACGGAAACATATCAAGCGGTTGGCTCTTCCCCACCATATACCCGCCTTGGGACAGAACAGCCAAATCTCTGGCTAATGTGGCGGGGTTGCAGGATACATAGACGATTTTGGGGATCCGGGCGGCCAATAGTGTCTGCAGTACAGCCCCATCGCAGCCTTGACGAGGGGGGTCAACCACAACAGCATCCACCTGATAGCGGCTAATCAGCTTAGGAACTTCCTCCTCCGCCCTGCCGTGGATAAATCGAGCGTTATCAATGCCGTTTAATTCCGCGTTGCGGCGGGCATCCCAAACCGCGGCAGCCACCGCCTCTACGCCTATTACTTTGCGTGCATTTTGCGCCAAATAAAGGCCGATGGTGCCCGCTCCACAATATAAATCTAGGATGGTCTCCGTTCCCGTTAAGGCCATTTTCCTCTGCACCAAATCATAAAGCACTTTTGTCTGAATGGAATTTATTTGGAAAAACGATTGGGGAGAAATGGCATACTTTAGCTGCCCAATTGTTTCCGTTAGATAAGATTCACCCCAAATAACAGCGGTCTTTCGGCCGAGAACAATGCTAGCCGCTTGATGGTTAACATTATGGACGATGCTCACCAACTCGGGAACCTCCGCGGTCAAGCGAGAGACAAGTTCTTCCTGGCGCGGCAGCTCGTTAGTGCGAGTAACCAGGATCAGCATTAGTTTATTTTCCGCAAAGCTGGCTCGGATCACTACATGCCGCAGTGTTCCGCTCTGCCCCGCCCACTCATAAGGCTCTATTTTCAAATCAATTACGGCCTCTTTTACCGCTAACGCCAGCTTAGTAATTAGGGGATGCTGAATCTGGCATTCAGCCAGATCAACGATCTCGTGACTGCCTTTGATGAAAAAACCCAAGGCTGCCTGATCCCCTTGCCTTCCCACCGGCAGTTGAGATTTATTGCGATAGAAGTAGGGGTTATCCATACCGCGCGTGGGTAAAACGGGCACATCAAGCCCGCCAATCCGCTGCATCGCATCCTGAATGAGCTGTCTTTTCCATTCCAGCTGCGCTTTATAGTCCAAATGTTGGAGCTGACAGCCTCCGCAGCCGGGCGCATGTGCACAGCCGGGGGCGATCCTTTGGGGCGAGGCGATAATTATTTCCAACAGCCGGCCTTGGGCAAAACGCCTTTTTACTTCGGTCAATGCCATCCTAATCATGTCACCGGGCAGGCTGCCCGGGATAAAGACCACCCTGCCATCAACTCTGCCCACCCCCGCGCCTTCATGGCTCAGCCCGGTAATCTCCACGGTAAATTGTTCCCCAACCTTCCACTCGGGCATATCTTCCTCTCCTTCAAAAAACCGAGGACGCGCTGTCCTCGGTTCGCACTTATTTTCTTCTGAGCCTGAGCATGGAGTAGGGTTTAACCGGTACCATGGGCATACGCACCACATAATTAGCGTGGGCTTCAGACAGCTTTTCCCCCGTTGTGTTATCAACCATGCTTTCAATTGTAGTTATTAGGTTTGGGGCTTTGGGCTGCATTATTTCCACTTCTTCTCCAATCACGAGCTTATTGCGCACATCAACAACTGCTTGTCCCGGCTGTAAAAGATAATCTTGTACCAAGCCCACCACATCATAATCCCGCACATAAGAACCACTGGGACGGTGAATACCTGCCCCGGAAGGGACGAAAAAGCCTGGGTAATAAGGGCGGTGGCTCACTTTATCTAACTCTGACAAAAGTTCGGGTGGCAGAGTGTAGTTTTTGGGATCGGCCGCGTAAAGATCCAAAGCAAGGCGATAAGCCCGCACAACGGTTGCCACGTAATAAGAGCTCTTCATCCGGCCCTCTATCTTCAAACTGTCAACCCCGGCTTTAACCAGTTCCGGGATATATTCAATCAGGCGCAGATCTTTGGAGTTGAAGATGTGGGTGCCCCCCTCATCTTCCTCAATGGGCAGATACTGGCCCGGCCTCTTTTCTTCCACAACCGCGTAGCGCCAGCGGCAGCTTTGGGCGCACTGGCCCCTATTGGCATCCCGCCCCGTTAACACATTGCTTAAGAGGCAGCGCCCGGAATAGGCAACACACATGGCCCCGTGCACGAAAACCTCAATCTCAATCTCCGTTTCCCTGCAGATCCGCTCCAGTTCTGCGCCAGATAGTTCCCGGGCCATAATCAATCGAGACAGGCCCAACTCCTGCCAAAACTGTGCCGCCCGGTAATTAACCGTATTAGCCTGGGTGCTCAAATGGAGACGCCTTCTTGGGGCATATTGCCGCGCCAGCTTGTACACGCCCAAATCAGCCAAAATAATGCCGTCCACTTGTAGTTCTTCTAATTTTTGTAAATAAGGCGGCAGTAAATCTATCTCTTCGTTGCGGGGATAAACGTTAACAGTTACATATATCTTCACGCCTCGGCCATGGGCAATTTCCAGTATTGTTTTCAACTCTTCCAGGCTAAAATTACCCGCCTGAGAACGCATGCCAAATTCTTTACCGGCCAGATAAAGGGCATCCGCACCGTATTCCATGGCGACCAAGCCCTTTTCCATGTTACCGGCCGGAGCCAAAAGTTCCGGTATCTTCACATATCTTCCTCCTAGTAACCTAAAGAACGCCGTGCCTGCAAATGCTGATCATAAGTCTCGCTAAATTGATGTGTCCCGTCCCGCTTGCTCACGAAGAACAGATAGTCCGTTTCGGCTGGTTCCAGCACCCCTAAAATGGAACGCAGCCCGGGGCTGGCAATCGGCCCGGGGGGCAAACCATAATTGCGATAGGTATTATAGGGCGAATCAATCTCCAGATCACGGTACAGCACCCGCGGGCGATCTTCTGCCGTGACATAGCGCACAGTCGGATCCGCCTGCAGCGGCATATTGATGGCCAGCCGGTTGAGATACACTGAAGCCACAATGGGCCTCTCCCAGTCAACCATTATTTCCCGCTCCACTATGGAGGCCAACGTAACAACTTCGTGGAGAGAAAGTTCGCACTTCTCCAGATATTCCTTCACTTCCGTATTAATCACCTGCACAAATCGATCAACCATTTGCCCGATTAAATCTTCCTCGGTTTGGCCCAGGCTGAAGTAATAGGTGTCGGGGTACAGATAACCTTCCAAGGATAAAATGGGCAGATCAATCGGGGGATTCCCCCCGAAGACTTGCGACGCATCTGCCGCCAACTCCGCAAAACGATCCGCATTGGCCAAGCCCTTGCGTTCTAGTTCCGCGGCAATTTGCCTGATTTCGAAACCTTCCGGAATTACAACCCGCTCGGTGGTCACATCACCACTGCGCAAATGCTCCACAATCTCCAGTGGTCCCATATTAGCATCGAAAAGATAATAGCCCGCTTGCAGTTTTTGTTCCGCTCCCGTTAGTATAACCGCGAGGCGGAACATAAAACGGCTGGCAAGTAATTCCTCGTTCGCTAAAATTTCGGCAATGCGCTTGGCGCTTGCCCCGGATGGAATGTGGACAACTTTTTTCAGTGCACCAGGCTCCGAACTGGCCGGCCGCATACCAAACATCATTACTGATGCCAAACCAATACAAATGATCAACGCCGCCACTAGCACAAAACGGACCGCATCATACCAGGTCCGTTTTGAAGCTACTTGAACATCAGCGGGTATGGAAACCACCCCCCAAAAACGAAATGAATCGGTTTATTCCAGATCCTCCGATTCCAAAATGGAGACAATTCGTTCGAATTCGTCATCATCTTCAATATCCATAAGGATCTCTTCGCCGTCTTCATCCGTTTCAACGCGGAAGATATATGCTCCATCTTCCGGGTTTTCATCCGGTAACAGCACGGCATACACCTGTTCATCGATTTCCAAGTATTCCAAAACGGTAAAACTGTGCTCAATATTATCTTCGTCGATAAGGACAATGGTGTCGTCGAGTTCAAAATCCTCTTCCTGATAAAAATCATCGTTATTCCTGTGATTGCCCGTCATTTTCATTCCTCCCTTTCACAATTATTCTTTACGCCCGGTGATCTAAATATGCCTGCAAAATTACGGTGGCAGCCACCTTGTCTATCACTTTTCGCCGTTTGGCGCGGCTCACATCCCCTTCTAGGAGAACGCGATTAGCAACCACAGTAGAAAAGCGTTCATCCCAATATTCTACCGCAAGTTCCAATGTCCTTGTCAATTCTTCCCCGAACTGATACATTTTCTCCGTTTCCGGCCCATAACTTCCATCAGTCCTTCTAGGCAGCCCCACAACAATCTTACCCACTTCATGTTCCCTCACCAGCGTCTTTAAAGCAGCCAAATCCTGTTCTAAGGAAACGCGCCTAATCACGGTCACACCCTGGGCGGTCCAGCCCAATGGATCACTGACCGCAACGCCGATAGTTTTTTCTCCCACGTCTAAGCCCATGATGCGCATCTTCCCATCCCCTTTAGATCACCTTGATGGCAAACTCCGGGCAGCTGGCGCCGCAGTAGCCGCAAAAAACGCACTCATCCCTATGAAGAACCACCGCTTTCCCGCCCCTCAGCCCCAATGCCCCGTTGGGGCAAGCATTAACACAGGCGCCACAACCGATGCACCAATCATCAATGTGCAACCGGCGGGTTGTTGGTTTCGGTTGGGGCAGATCACGCCGGCCTTGAAAAAAGGCGGCGTTGCTGTCCACCTCGGCGGCGCTTTTCATGCCAACCGCAATGGAATGAATTTCATCCTTAGTAAGAAGATACTCGAAGGACCGGGACCAATCGGCCAGTAGGTGACCGCCGCCCAGCGGCTTCATGGCATAAATCCCTTTTCCGCATGCGGCGGCTTTTTCGATTGCCGCCAGCATTTCTTCACCGGAACCCCCTTGGATACCGATCCCGGTTTTATTGATCAAGGGCGAGATAATCTGTATGCCCGGAACTTCACAGGCCGCAAGCACTCCCTGCACATGATGGGTGGAGATCCCCACCGCCTGCACCACCCCGGCACGCTGCGCCTTCCACAAAACCTCTAAGGCAGGCCAGTGCCCGCGTAGGGTGTGGTTGGACTCCTGTTCATGCAGAAGGAAAATTGGGATAACATCTATCCCCAGCCCCTTTCGGGCCATTTCCAAACTACGCTCCATGCCCTCCCGCGTGTAGGCGTAGGATTTTGTCGCCACGATGATGGGGCGTTTGCCCTGCCAGTTTTTGAGAGCAAAACGAATGTGTTCATAGGTCCCATATAGTTCAGCCGTATCAATAAAATTAACACCCAGCTCCAGCGCATGGCGGATAATTGCACCGCCTTCCTCGGCAGTAAGATTTCGCTGCAGAGGCCCTATTGTCAAAGCGCCAAAACAGAGCCGGGAAACTTCGAGCCCGGACTGGCCCAGTATTCTATATTCCACTAGCACACCTGCTTACAGACATTTAAATAACACCCCAAGAGTGTTCGGCCCGCAATGGTTAGAGATGGTGCAGCCCGCCTCGGTAATCAGAATTTCTTCGAACAGGCCCAGCTTTTCCACTTCGAAACGTACTGCTTCCACCGTTTCGGCCGCACAACCCGCGTGAGTGATGAAAATTCTTTCCGGATCAATGGGGGCCCCATTCTGCAAACGCTTGCGTACATAGGCTGTGGCCGCCTTATCAAAATTACCGCGGAATTTGCGGCCAACCACCATTGTCCCCTCCCGCACCTCGATAGAGGGTTTGAGTTTCAGAATTTTAGCGCCCTGGGCTGTAATGGACGAACACCGCCCGCCCCGGGCCAAGTATTCGAGCTGATCGATGATAAAACTGGCATTCACCTTAAGCGCAGCCGCCTTTAGCCGCCGATGAATTTCTTCCGGTTCTACACCCAGCGCAGCTAACGCCGCCGCGTCACAAACCAAATGGCCGCTGCCCGTGGATAAATTACGGGAATCAAGGACATAAACATTAGGGAAATCTGCCGCGGCAAGCATGGCATTGGCATAACACGAAGATAATCCCGAACCAAGGCAGATGTGAATTACAGCGTCAGATTCGGAACTCAGTTTCCGAAAATGCTTTTGGTATTCAAAAACGTTGACAGCCCCGGTGTTGCAGAGTTTCCCTTCCTCAAAGAAACGAAACACGTCTGCCGGGGCTATATCCACCCCATCTTTATAAATTTCCTCGTTGACAATAACGCTTAAAGGAATAATAGCAATATCCAACTCTTCTATTAGTTGCTGAGATAGATCACAAGTACTGTCTGCACTAATTATAATCATCACCAAGTACCCCTTTACAACACGGCAAAACTAAATGAACCTATTCTTTCAGGTAATGCTTTACCAATTCTTCAAGGATAATATCTCGCTCAATCTGGGCGATTAAAGTGCGTGCATTTTTATGGCTGGTGATAAACGTGGGATCCCCGGAAATCAAATACCCCACGATCTGCCCAAAAGGATTGTATCCCCTCTCCTGCAGAGCGGCGTAAACATCCTGCAAAACGGTTCTTACCGCTGCAGATTCATCTTCCACCGATTTGTAGCGAAACAATGCCGTTTTATCGTGCGCATCACTCATGATATCCCTCCTTGCAGAAAACGGTGGCCAGCCGGCAGCCGGCCTTAGTATTTATTGTTCTCTGGTCAAACCCCTGTTCCCTCCATTTGTTCACGCAAAACTGCTTCCCCCCGAGCGAGCGCCTCGGGTAATTTTTCAGGCAAACGCCCGCCCGCTTGGGCCATATCAGGCCTACCGCCACCACCACCGCCACAAATTTGGGCGACATCTTTGATCAGGCGTCCGGCGTGCAGCCCGTGGCCCACCAAAGATTTGGAAATCATGCTCAGCAACAGGACCTTACCCTCAGCCCGAGCACCGAGAATTATGGCAACGGGATCAAGCCTATCCCGCAGGCGATCGCCCAATAAGCGCAGTGTCTCGCCGTCTTCCGCCTCAACTTCAGCCACAACCAGAGAATTAGAACCTATTTTTTCAGCGTTAGAAACCAGCCCTTCCAGCGCGGCCAGGGCGTTTTTTTGCTTAAGCAGGGCCATTTCTTTCTCAAGCTCTTTGTTTTCTTCAAGCAGGCTTTCCACCTGGTGCGGTAGTTCGCCCACCTGAGTCTGCAGCAGATCCTGCAGCTGTACCAAGACTCCGTCCCTTGCCTTTAGATAATCTAAAGCAGCCAAGCCAACCACGGCCTCAATGCGGCGTACCCCGGCGGCAACACTACCCTCCGACACGATTATAAAAGGACCGATTTCACCGGTAAAGGCGACATGGGTACCTCCGCAAAGCTCCAACGAACGCTCACCCACCTGCACCATGCGCACTTCATCGCCATAACGTTCGCCAAAAAGGGCGATAGCCCCTTGTGCTTTAGCCTCTTCGAAATCGGTAAGAGCGGCAGTAACGGGTTCATTACTTAGTATCCTGCCGTTAACCTCAGTTTCGATCCGCTGCAGCTCATCTGCCTCCAGCGCTTCAAAATGGGTGAAATCGAACCGCAAGCGTTCCGGCCCCACATAAGAACCGGCCTGATTCACGTGTGTGCCCAAAATATCACGCAGAGCGTTGTGCAGCAGATGTGTGGCAGTATGATTGCGGGCCGTCTGCAAACGACGCGATTTGGTAATGGCGGCCCTAACGCTGCTTCCGGCTGTGATAATCCCTTCCTCAACGACGCCGAAATGGCTGATCAGCCCTTCAACCGGCCTGCGCACATCACTAATGCGCACTCTGCCCGTGGAACTCTCAATTACACCCGTATCGGCCACTTGCCCTCCCCCCTCTGCATAAAAAGGGGTGCGATTTAAAATAAAAGCCGCCTTGGTGCCTTGTTCCGCCTGATCAACACTTTCTCCCTCAACAATGATGCCTAATAATTGGACTTTAGCCTCATCCTGCCCATAGCCGACGAATTCCACCGTGACAGCTTCCGCGAAATCCGTATACGCTTCCAGGCTGCTATCTAAGTAGCCCTGCCCCGCGCGAGACTTGCGCGCCCGCGCCCTTTGGGCTTCCATAGCCTGTTGAAAGTCCTCTTCTCGAACGGCCAGCCCCTCATCGGCCAGGATTTCCCTGGTCAAATCAAGGGGAAATCCAAAGGTATCATACAGTTGAAAGGCGTCTTGCCCTGAAATTGCGTCCAGGCCGGCCTGACGTGCTTTTTTAGTCAGTTCTTCCAAGAGGTGCATCCCCTGCTCGAGGGTTGCGTTAAATCTTTCTTCCTCCAAGCTTACGATGCGGAAGATGTAATCCTGCCGCTCCAGCAGCTCGGGGTAAGCACCGCCCATTTGTTCCAGTACCTGGGCCACGATTCGGTTGGCAAACGGTTCATTTATCCCCAGCAGCCGCCCGTGGCGAATCGCACGGCGGATCAGACGGCGCAGCACATAGCCCCGGCCTTCATTTGTGGGCAAAACCCCGTCCGCAATTAAGAAGGCAACCGCACGCAAATGATCGGCAACCACCCTCAGGGAGACATCTTGTTGTTCGCTTTGATGGTAGCTTATCTTGGCAATCCGAGCCGCCTTCCCCACTATGGGATGAATATTGTCAATTTCAAAAATACTCGTTTTACCCTGCAGCAGTGCCGCTACCCGTTCTAGGCCCATCCCCGTATCGACCCCGGTCTGCTTAAGGGGGGTATATTTATCGCCGTCCTGGTGGAATTGGATAAAGACCAAATTCCAAAATTCTAAATACCTGTCGCAATCACACCCCGGTTTGCAGTCGGGCCGGCCGCAGCCGAATTCTACACCCCGATCAATATGGATCTCGGAGCAGGGGCCGCAGGGTCCCGAACCCGTTTCCCAGAAGTTGTCCTCTTTGCCTAGGCGGACTATGCGCTCGGCGGGTACACCGACCTTGTTGTGCCAAATGTCAAAGGACTCATCATCATCGAGATAGATTGTGACCCACAATTTATCTTCAGGCAGTTTCAAATGTTCCAAGACAAATTCCCAGGACCAAGGAATGATTTCCTCTTTAAAATAGTCCCCAAAAGAAAAATTGCCCAGCATTTCGAAAAAAGTACCGTGCCGGTCAGTGCGCCCCACATTTTCAATGTCACCTGTCCTAATGCATTTTTGGCTGGTGGCTATGCGAGAATGAACGGGCTTTTCCAAGCCCAGAAAATAACGTTTGAAAGGCACCATGCCCGCTACCGTAAGCAGCAGCGTCGGATCCCCATGGGGTATCAATGATGCACTGGGCAGTATACGATGGTCTTTGGCGCGGAAAAAATCCAAAAATAATGTGCGGATGTGATCAACTGAAAATTTCTCCATATAAGACGCTTAGCGCGATTCCCTCCCATTTCTCACCAACTAACTCAATATTACCCAACAGTTCCCCCCTTGTCAACAGAACCGGTCCGCCTGAACTAGCGATGCCGGGTCGGGCGGCGCAGAAGGAAATAATCAAGTACCACCCGAATTGAAGCTGCGATGGGAACAGCCAAAAGCATGCCCGTGATGCCCAACAGATTGCCCCCCACTAAGACCGCGAAGATTACAATCAGGGGGTGCAGCCCCACTCGATCACCGATGATTTTAGGCGAAATTATGCCGTTTTCAATTTGATTTGCGGCAACAAAAATCAGCAGCACCCACAGCACGGTCAGGGGCGATTTGAGCAGCGCAAAAGCGGCCGCTGGCAGAAAACCCAAGACAGGGCCCAGATAAGGAATGATATCAAAGAGTCCCGCCGTCAGCCCGATGAATAAGGAATAGGGAATCCCCAGCAAGTATAAACCACCGTAGACAAACAACCCCACAAAGATTGAGACCAAAATCTGGCCGCGGAAAAATCCGCTCAGCGCTTTATTGACGCTGCGCGCCATATTTTGCACATCACCGCGATACCGGGCAGGCACATACTGCAGGCTTCGTTCACGCATGGCCTGGTGATCGCGCAAGAGATAAAAAGCTAAAATGGGCGAAATAATCAGCGAGGCGATGTTCGTAAAAACGCCCATCATCAGCCCCATCAGTCTGCCCGCTAGGTCCTCAATGGCCAACTCCACCCGTTCCAGCACGATGCTCACCGCATCCTGCACCACGCCGGGCAGTTTAAGATGCTTAAAAAAACCCGCCGCTTTCGCCCCAAGCTGTTCCCAAACGGCCATCCTTGCGGGCAGCGCTACCGCCAGATCTTCCATCTCTTCGGCAAAGTGGGGCAGCACAAACCAAAGGGCGGCGCCAAAAAAACTGCCCAAAAAAACGTAGACTATTAAAATAGCGGCTGTCCTACCCGCCCCTCGCTTTTCCACCATGATAACCAAGGGGTACAGGATATAGGCAATGAGCACCGCGAATAAGAAAGGGGTCAGAACAATCCTGACCCGATATAGAAAGGCTAGCAAACCTGCTGCGACTATAAACCACCAAAAGTGTTTCACCACTTTCAACCGATCCAATTATCCAGTCTATTCCCCACCGTACTGCGAGCCCGCCTAAAAATTGTGCGCCCGGTTGACCGGACCTGCCTGGTAACGGATCCCTTTTTCATGGAGTTCCCCAGGTAAACACCGAGAGCCAGGCCCACTATGCCGGCTGCGAATACACCCCTACCGTTAGCGATTGCATCCACCCCATTCCAAGTTGTTCTTCTTGAGCAGTTGCTGCCCTGCAGTTAGTTTCTCCAACTTGAACAAAAAAAAACGCCGGGGATAGGTCCCGGCGCCTCATCTATGATGCGGTTGTCGCTAGTTTCTTACGGTAATCGCCGATTGCGGCCCGCAGGGCATCCGCGGCAAGGTTTGAGCAGTGCATCTTCAACGGTGGCAAACCTTCCAGTTCCTCCGCCACCGAACCGTTAGTAATCTCCTCGGCCTCTTCCACCGTTTTGCCCAAGGCCAGCTCCGTAATTACGCTGGAAGTGGCGATGGCCGCACCGCAGCCGAAGGTCTTAAATTTAATATCAGAAATAACCCCACCCTCAACCTTGATCCACAGTTTCATAATATCGCCGCAGCGGGCATTGCCTACTTCGCCAACGCCATCGGCGTTTTCTATTTCTCCCACATTGCGTGGATTGGTGAAGTGATCCATTACTTTCTCGGAATACATATTTCTTACCCCCTATACCTGATAAAGCGGTGACATGGCCCGCAGGCGTTCCACAATTTTAGGCAGCTTTTCCAAAACAAAATCCACATCGCCTTCACTCGTGGCACGCCCCAGCGTCAGGCGCAAAGAACCATGCGCTATCTCGTGAGACAAACCCATCGCCAATAATACGTGGGACGGTTCTAAAGAACCGGAAGTACAGGCGGAGCCGCTGGAGGCGGCAACACCTAATAGATCCAGGTTTAAAAGCAGCGATTCACCTTCAATATACCTAAAGCAAATATTGACATTATTGGGCAAACGATGTTCCAAACTGCCATTGACCTTGGTAAACGGAATTTCCCGCAGACCCGCCAGTAGTCTATCGCGTAGGGCGGTGAGGCGCTCCGCCTCCCCTTCCCGCTCCGCTTGAGCCAGTTCCAGTGCCTTGGCCAAACCCACGATTCCCGCAACGTTTTCGGTGCCGGCGCGGCGCCGCTTCTCCTGGGCACCGCCGTGGATGAGCGGATCTAGGCGGACCCCCTTGCGAACGTAGAGCGCCCCTACCCCCTTGGGGCCGTAGAGTTTGTGGGCCGATAATGAAAGAAGGTCCACATTTAGTTCTTTCACATCGAGCTCGAGGATTCCCGCTGTCTGGACCGCGTCTGTATGGAATAAGACACCGCGGTCGCGCACAATCTCACCAATTTTGCTGATGGGTTGGATAGTGCCCACTTCGTTATTAGCATGCATAATTGAAACAAGAATGGTATCGGGGCGCAGTGCCGCCCGTACTGCCTCAGGCGTGACCGTTCCTTCCCCATCTACCGGCAGTACGGTAACCGCGAACCCGGACCGCTCCAGCCATAAAACCGCATCCAGCACAGCGGGGTGCTCCACCGCACTGGTAATAATATGTTTGCCCCGCTGCTGCCGAGCCCAAGCCGCTCCCTTTACGGCCAGATTGGCACCTTCCGAGCCGCCGGAGGTAAAGACTATTTCGTCCGGTTTTGCGTTTAAAATTTGTGCCACCCGATCCCTAGCGCTGCCCAATGCCTGCCTAGCACGCCGGCCCCAGCCGTAGATACTGGAGGCATTACCAAATTCTTCACTAAAATAGGGAAGCATTTCCGCCAAGACCTCTTCCCTGAGGGGAGTTGTTGCAGCGTGATCAAGATAAATTTCCATAATTGTCGGCCACCTTTACTGTTAGGGCATCCTGCCTTAAATCTTCCAACGTCGTGTTATCTAAAACCCGTTCCATGCTATCCTGCAGCGATTTCCACAAGTTGCGCAGCACACAGAGTTCCGGCTGCCCGCAATAGGGGCCCGTGCCGGTGCTGGAGTCTAAACAATCGAGCGGGGTAATAGGCCCTTCCAAGACTCGAATAATATCGCCAATCCGTATGTTTTCGGGTAAATCGGCTAGTTCATAGCCTCCCTGCGAGCCCCGTTTGCTGTTGACCAACCCTGCTTGGCGCAGGGCGCGCATCAATTGTTCCAGATAGTGTTCTGATACCAATTGGCGTTCCGCCACCTTCCGCAAAGGGATCGGCCCTTTTCCGTAATGGAGTGCCAAATCGAACATGGCCCGTACCCCGTACTCCCCCCGTGTGGATATCCTCATAGCAGGCCTCCTTTAGCAATCCCGAGTAACTTCGTAGGGATTGAACACGTTTATCATAGCACAGCCCTTTTACCCCGTCAACGTTTTCCACAAAAAAACACCCGAAAAAGGATGTCCTTTTTCGGGCAGCTATTCTTGTCTCAAGTTTTCGAAGTAAAGAAGACGTTCTTTTATTATTTTCTCGCGCCCCTGGTCGGAAGGCCGATAAAATTTCTGTCGGAGCATATTAGCCGGAACATAATCCTGCACTACGTAATGGTGAGGATAGTCGTGGGGGTATTTATAGCCTTTGCCGTGGCCCAACTCAGCCGCCCCGCGGTAATGGGCATCCCGCAGGTGTACGGGTACGGGCTGCGCTTCCGTTTTAGTGACCAGATCGAGTGCCTTGTCCACCGCGGTCAAGACCGAATTGCTTTTAGGTGCAGTGGCAATGTAGATAATGGCCTGGGCGATGGGCAGCCTGGCTTCGGGCATGCCCAGCCACTCCAGGGCAAAGGCGGCGGCATGGGCCATCAAGAGGGCATTGGGATCAGCCATGCCCACATCTTCAGCAGCATGCACCAGAAGGCGGCGCACTATGAATCGCGGCTCTTCATTGGCGTAAACCATGCGAGCATACCAATACAAGGCGGCATCGGGATCACTGCCCCGCAGCGATTTAATGAAAGCGGACGTCACATCATAATGGTTGTCCCCACTTTTGTCATAACGGATACGCTGAATTTGGGCCGCTTCTTCCGCGGCAGACAAATCAATGCTGCGCCTGCCTTCCCCGTCCGCGGGAGCGGCCAGCGCGGCAAATTCAAGAATATTCAACAGTACCCGGGCATCGCCGTTGGCAACCTCAATCAAATGTTCCAGCGCTTCGGCTGTTAGAGAACAGCGAACATCTGCAAGTCCCCTCTTTGACTCCAGAGCCCTTTGTGCCAGGACGCCCAGGTTTTCCGCGGATAAAGGATGGAGCTGATAAATTTGGGATCTGCTCAACAAGGCGGCATTTACTTCGAAGTAAGGGTTTTCGGTTGTGGCCCCGATCAATACCAAGTCACCCTGTTCTACCGCGGGTAGAAGCACATCCTGCTGGGCCTTATTTAGCCTTTGAATTTCATCGACAAATAAAATAGTGCGTTGGCCATGATAAGCCCGGCGTTTCTTGGCTTCATCCATCAATTTTTTTAACTCAACTACCCCGGTTGTGGTGGCGCTCACATCGATGAAAACACCCTTGGTTGTCCGCGATATAACATAAGCCAGGGTAGTCTTGCCTACGCCCGGCGGCCCATAGAGAATTATGGAACGCAGAATATCCTGTTTAATCGCGGAACGCAAAAGCTTCCCCTCGGCTAAAATATGTTCCTGCCCCACGAATTCCTCCAACGACTCCGGGCGCATGCGCAGCGCCAGCGGGGCATATTTTTGTTTCAAACTGCTCTGCTCAAACAAATCCACCTTTAATCCCCCTCCCCCCCGCAGATTCGTTTCACAATCCAGCTCGCCATAATCAGGCCGGCCGCGGGCGGAACGAAGGCGGTACTGCCCGGGACCGATCCTCCGGCCGTTTTAGCCGGTTCGGGCGAAAAGACAACGGGGATACCCCCGTCAATTCCTTTCTTACGCAAAGAAACCCGCACCGCGCGGGCCAATGGGCAGGTGTGGGTCTTGGCAATATCGGTAATCACAATTCTAGTGGGATCCAGCTTGTTGCCCATCCCCAAGGCCGAAATTAAAGGAATATTTTCTGTGCGGCTGCGTGCTATCAGCTCCACCTTGGGGCCCACACTATCTATGGCATCTGCTATGTAGTCAGCCTCAGCCAACAGCTCGTCATGGCAGGCATCACGGTAAAAAACCTGCCGGGCCCGCACCCGGCAAGCCGGGTTGATCTGCCCAATGCGCTCCGCCATAACCCGCACCTTCGGCAAACCCACAGTGGATTCTAAAGCGATAATTTGGCGGTTAATATTTGTTGTACACACCATGTCGTGATCAATTAAAATTAGGCTGCCTACCCCCGAACGGGCCAGCGCCTCCGCGGCCGCCCCGCCCACCCCGCCTAGGCCGACGATCGCCACGGTCGTCTCCGCCAAACGCCTGAGATTATGCGGCCCGATAACCAGTTCTGTGCGCTCAAAACGCCCCGCCATTTTTTGCCTCCATAAAAAATACCCCTTCCGGGGTAAAATAATGCTGCCCCCGCCATGCCGCTAGTATTGGCCGGTATGAACCTGCGCGTGCAGGTGGGTACCCTCCCGGCTGATTCGGGCTTCCATTCGAGGATGGCCCGCCCTAGCCAGCCAGAGGTTGAGTTCCCTTTGTTATGGTGTTGGCTCATAACAAGGCCAAATTGAACGCGGACACGGTAGGGGCTGTTTCTAGTTAGATGATATCACAGAGCTAAACGAGATTCAAGTCCCCCGCTTGTACCGTTTTTTCCCTGTTCTAGGCCGCTATTTGAAAACATAGGACTTACCAAAGGGGGGTTTAAACATGGATCAACTCTTAGGTAAGGTCCTAGCGATTGCTTTTTTGACGGAGGTTTTGACAAACACGCTAAAAACAGCGGCACCAAAGCTAGACAAGCGCTACATCCCGCTCATGGCCGGCGTGGTAGGTGTGGCCCTTGCCTGGAGCACGGGCATTGGAGTTTTGAGCACATTGCGCATCCCGGTGCGTTTTCTCTCACTCGATTACCTAGTGACAGGCGTAATTATCTCCAGAGGGGCCAACATTGTCCACGATTTAGCTAAAGCACTCAGTCTCGTAAGCTAATCTTTAATTCCCTAAGCTGTTCGGCAGCGATCGCTGCCGGTGCCTCAACCATCAAGTCTGATGCGCTGACTGTCTTGGGAAAAGCAATTACATCGCGGATTGATTGCCGGCCCGCCAAAAGCATGACCAACCGATCCAAACCGAAGGCAATTCCACCGTGAGGAGGGGCTCCGTACTCAAAGGCCTCCAGAAAATATCCGAACTGCGCGCGGGCCTCTTCCATGGTAAAACCCAGTGTCTTAAACATCTCTTCCTGCAGATCGCGGGTGGTTATTCGAACACTGCCCCCGCCTAATTCCACGCCATTTAAAACCAGATCATAAGCCTTGGCCCTGGCTCGTTTCGGCTCGGTCTTAAGTAATACCCTATCTTCGTCTAAAGGCGCCGTAAAAGGATGGTGAGCGGCAACATAGCGCTCGCTGTCCTGATCATAGACAAGCAAGGGCCAGTCCACTACCCACAATAGATTAAACGCTTTTTCATCGATTAAATTCAGCTGTTTGCCCAAAGATAGGCGCAAACGGCCCAAAACCTCGCTGACGAGTTCGTACTCTCCCGCCGCCAGAAGCAGTAAATCACCTGTTTCGCCGCGACACGCACTGATAATGCCCTTAAGTTCTTCGGGCTTGAGGAATTTGGCAATCGGCGACCGGACCCGGTCCTCCTCCAGGGCAAGCCAAATCAGGCCCTTGCTCCCGAATTTCACCGCTTGTTCCGCCAGCTGATCTATTTCGCCCCTGCTGAAGCGGGCGCCGCCTTTAACGTTAATGCCGCGAATCGCCCCACCTGCCTTGAGCGTATCAGAAAAGACCCTAAACTGGCTTTGGCCCAGCCCGGCACTTACATCGCAGATTTCCATGGCAAAACGTGTATCCGGTTTATCCGAACCATAGCGATCCATTGCTTGTTGGTAGGATAAACGGGGTATGGGCGAGTGTATCGTAACGCCCTTTATTTCAGACAACACATGAACGATCATGGCTTCCATAATCTCCATCACATCGTCCCGATCAACGAAGGACATCTCAATATCAATCTGGGTGAATTCGGGCTGCCGATCGGCCCGCAGATCCTCGTCTCGAAAACAGCGGGCAATTTGATAATAACGCTCAAATCCGCCAATCATGAGCAGCTGTTTAAAAAGCTGCGGCGATTGGGGCAGCGCATAGAATTTGCCCGGATGCACGCGACTGGGCACGACATAATCCCGGGCACCTTCCGGCGTCGATCTGATAAGCAGCGGAGTTTCAATTTCCAAAAAACCATGCTTATCCAAAAATGAACGGACAGCGCCTACCGTGCGGTGCCGCAGTGCTATTGTATCCTGTAGTTCACGGCTGCGCAGGTGTAAATAGCGATACTTTAAGCGCAATGATTCATCCACATCCTGTGCCTCCTGGATGGGAAAAGGCGGAGTTTTTGCATCAGCGAGAAGCTTCAATTCATTGATATGCACTTCAACCTCGCCCGTGGCCAAAGCCAAGTTGGACTGCCCCTCCGGCCGGGCCTTCACTGTGCCTGTCACGGATAGGACGAATTCATTGCGCAGGCCCTCTGCAACCGCGAATTGTTCCGCACCTAACCGTTCGGGATCCAGCACGACCTGCACAAGCCCTGAACGATCCCTTAAATCCAAAAAGATTACCTGCCCCAGATCGCGGCGCCGATTAACCCATCCGTTCAAAACAACCGTGTCTCCCACATTTTCTTTTCTTAACTGCCCGCAATGATGCGTTCTTTTCCAGCCCGTCATTGTGCACACTCTCCTAAGATATTAATAAGCTGCTCCAACTTCTGTAAATCGTACAATTTTTGTTCTCCATCTTCCATGTTTCTCGCTAGCACTTGGCGGGCCGCCAGTTCCTCTTCACCAAAAATCAAAACGTAGTGGCTCTTGAGCCTATCGGCGGCCTTCATCTGGGCACGCATGCTCCTGTTGAGATAATCTATTTCGACCCATAACCCCCGTTTTCTCAATTCATGAGCTACCCGGGCAGCTTCAATCTTTGTTTCTCCGCCAAAATGCACTAAATACGCCGCGGGCCGCTTGGGTTCCTGCTCCAATTTATGCTGCGCCTGCAGGGCCAGAAGCAGCCGTTCCACTCCTACCGCGAAGCCCACTGCCGGAGTGGGTTGGCCGCCGCATTCTTCCACAAGGCCATCGTAACGGCCGCCCGCGCCGATAGCATCTTGTGCACCCAAATCCGCATAGATCACTTCAAAGACTGTGCGTGAATAATAGTCAAAACCCCGTACCAGCCGGGGGTTGATCCGGTAAGCAATTCCCAAAATATCAAGATAGTTGCGCACCTGGCGGAAATGTTCAGCACAATCGGGGCAGAGGTGTTCACGAATATCGGGGGCCCCGGCAATGATCTTCCGGCATCCTTCCGCTTTGCAGTCCAGCAGGCGAAGGGGATTACGGTACAGACGGGATTGGCAGCTGCTACAGAGCTGCTCTTGATGTGGTTCAAAATAGGCCACCAATTCAGCGCGGTAAGAGCCTCGGCACTGCGGACAGCCTATACTGTTTAGTTCAACCTCAAAGCCGCTCAAGCCGCAAGCTTCGTACAATTCCAAAGGTAGGGCGATGCTTTCCGCATCCAAAAGCGGATCATCCGAACCCAAGGCTTCAAAGCCGAACTGAGTGAACTGCCGATACCTACCGCTTTGAGGCCGTTCGTAACGGAACATGGGGCCGTAGTAGAAAAGTTTCACGGGCAGTGGCCCACTGTCTAACTTATTCTCCAAAAAAGCCCTCACTACGGGGGCGGTACCCTCCGGCCGCAGTGTCAAGCTGCGCTGGCCCCGATCTATAAAAGTGTACATTTCTTTTTCCACAATGTCTGTTGTATCGCCGATACCCCTTTGAAACAGTTCGGTATGCTCAAACATGGGCGTACGCAGTTCGCCATAACCGTAAATATGGCACACTCTTCTAATCTGTTCTTCCAACTTCCACCAAAGTTCCGCTTCCGCGGGCAGAATATCGTTCGTTCCCCTGGGCCTTGTCGCTAACGTCATCTTTGGTTCCCCTTTCCTTATGCAAAAAAGCGAGTGATGTTGGCCACCACTCGCCCTTATCTTTACTCAGTTGCGGCCCGTTCATCTTCCGGTGGCGTTTCCGCCTCCCAACCCGGCACCTCCTCCGATGGCATTTCTGCCTCCTCGGATGGTTCTGTTTCCGCAGGCTCCCCCTCTTTTTGAGCCTCTAACAATGCCGCCTGCCGCTCTTGAAATGCGGCGATGCGCTCTTCAATAATTTTGGCATCCTCGTAGCGTTCCATGCGGCTTAGGCTGTTATAAGCGAGCAATTGGGCGTAGATATCATTGGGGGCAAGTTCGGAAGCCCGCAGATACGACTGCACCGCTTCATCTTCCCGATCCGCCTCTTGGTACAGTTCACCCAAGCTCATATGGAGCGAATAATCACTGCCGAATTGCTCCAGCGCCAGCTGATACTGTTCAATTGCCGCCTCCAAATCCTCCAACTCGCGGTACGCATTACCCAAGGATGCATAAAGATAACCGTTGCCGGGCTGTTCCTCGATGGCCAGCTTATAGTAATGGATGGCATCTTCATAATTGCCTAAACGCACTTGCTCGAAGGCGTTCATCTGGTAATCGGTGTAGATAATGTCCGCCTGTTCCCGTACCTCCTCGAACCAAGCCACCAAGTCATCTTGACCCTTTTCCCCGCGCAGCGCCTCTATAATTTTAGGTTTGGCTTTCTCAAACTCTTCACCCTCCGCATCCCTGCGATCCGTGAGCATGATAATATGATAGCCGAACTGAGAACGAACCGGTTCGCTGATTTCAGCTAAAGCAAGTGCAAAAGCGGTTGCTTCAAATTCCTGCACCGTTTGGCCGCGAGAAATATAGCCGATATCCCCTCCGCGCTCCGCGCTGGAGTCTTCGGAATAGCTTTGGGCCAATTCCGCGAAATTATCAGCGTCCACCTCGGCATGGATCTGCCAGGCCTTGGCCTCCGCTTTCGCCCAGCCTTCTTCAGTGTCATCATCGGGGAGAATTAAGATGTGGCTGGGGCGAACCTCTTCGTATGCTTCTTTAATTTCACTATCCTCAATGGGTAAATCACCGATGATTTCCCTTTTGAGTTTTTTGAATTGAATATCCTGCGCGATTTGGGCTTTGAGCAGATCTTCCTCTATCCCCGCCATCTTCAACTGCGCCTTATAATCGTCAACGCTGGGGAATAAATCGATGAGAGTCTGTAATTCCTCCTTGACTTCCCCTTCGGAAGCGGTGAGCCCCCGATTGGCTATTTCCTGTCTAATAATAGCGGTCTCAATTAAGGACTGCAGTGCCTGAAATTTAACGGCTTCGTGGCTGCCGGCAGGCAAAATCCCCTGCTCCTGCTCAATGCGCTGCAGATTATTTAGAAAAGTATAATGCAAATCATACTGCGTAATACCCTCGCCGTTCACTGTTGCAACGGTGGCTAACGCGGGCTGTTGTTTACGCCTGGATCCAAAAAGCGAGGTTCCGCCCGCCCACAGCAAACCGCCGGCCATGGCCACAACAACCACTATAATTACAACTTTCATTTGCTGCCGCATCTTTTGAAAAAACATAAGACCAATCCTTTCCTTTTTGCAAAAGACCAACATGCTAATTGTACTTGAAATGCGGTTCGCTGTCAAACAAGCAAATGCTGGCGGATCTGGTTAATCTTCGACCCCAGATCGCCATGAATCCGCTGGGTGTAAGTTGCTGGGCATTTTGCGTTTATAAGCCTGGTTAATGTTTGATCGGGCTTGACCAGTTTTGTGATCCCCCCGCCGCCTAGGGCAATGATAGTCTGCCTTTCTTCCATCATCTGAATATTGTACAAGCATTCTTTCTCGGGCCGGGCATAGCCCACGTTTTCCAAGTCACCGAGGATATAACGCTGACGGTATAAATAGTAGGGCTTCATTGCCCACGCCAGCGCATATTTTCTGCTGAGGGCAGCCATCATTTCGCCCTGCTCTTGGGCTACCTGCAGATAAGCCTGCTCCCGCTTTAGAACGGAAGCTCGCTTAAGCGCCAGGCTGTGCACAGTCAGGTTGTCCGGGCCTAGAGCGGCAATCTCCTGCAGTGTTTGTTCCACATGCGCCGGTTTCTCGCCCGGCAAGCCTAAAATAATATCCATATTAATGATTGGAATACCCACCCGGCGCGCCTGTCCGAAGGCGGTGCGGATCTGCTCCACACTATGGCGGCGCCCAATCGCGTGCAGCGTTTGATCGTGCATACTCTGGGGATTAATCGAGATGCGATTCACACCCGCATCTTTCAAAACGGCCAGAGTTTCACCGCCCAAAGTCTCGGGACGACCCGCTTCCACAGTATATTCGCGGGTATGGGCTGTTTTTAGTTCCGCATCGATCAAAGCTAGCAGTTCAACGAGCTTTCCACCTTGAACAGTTGTTGGCGTACCGCCGCCGAGATAGATTGATTCCACCTGCACACCACTCTCCCGCAGTAGTGAACCAACGGCCAGAATCTCCAGCCGCAGCGCCTGCAGAAAAGCGGACATGAGATGTCCGTGGGACGCCAGGGGGTAAGCAGCGAAAGAACAATATGTGCAGCGCGTGGGGCAAAAAGGAATGCCCACATAAATGCTGACGGGATTATTGGGATTGGGTAAAAAATGACGCCTTTGTTCAATAATTACCTCTTCAAGCAGCGCTATTTTGTCCGGGAAAACCCCGTAAACTTCCTGCAAAAGATGGCGGACCTTGGCTTGAGAAAACCCCCTGTCGAACAGGGAGTGAACGAGCTTAGTCGGCCTAACCCCGGTCAGAATACCCCAAGGGCCGGCAGAAAGCCCAAAAGTCCGTTCTATGACACGCCGCACGCCTAAGCGAACCCGCTCTTTGCCGCGCCTGCGCCGGTCCGTTTCGCCATAACCGTCATCTAAAATTTCCGTATCAAGGCAGTCCCAAGATTCGCCACCGGCAAGTGACACAAAGACGGCCAAGCCTTGGGCGCGCCAGATCGCCCGGGCGTTAAGCCTGCGGCCGGTGCCAAATTTCACATTGGGAACCAAAGAGCGAACAGCCGCCTCAATCGTGGGGATTAGGTCCGGAGCGGCATCTATTTCAATACTTTCCTCTGCAAAATGAAAGGGAACGGTAATAGAACACACTTCCTAACCATTACAAGAATGGATTGTTTTTGATTTCTTCCCGAATTGTGGTACTGTCACCGTGGCCGGGGTAAACAACGGTATCGAGCGGCAAACGCGCCAGCCTAAGCAGGCTTTCCTGCAGCACCGCGTGACTGCCGCGGGGCAAATCCCAGCGGCCCACCGAGGACTTAAACAGAGTGTCGCCGCAGATTACAGATCCGGGAAAATAAAGAGAGATGCTCCCGGGTGAATGCCCGGGTGTATGCAGCACCTCCAGCTTACCTGTACCCAGCGCGATTGTGTCACCGTCCTTCAGCAGCCGATCTGCCTTAAGGGGCGGCAAGTCCTGCCGAATCATATGAGCCAAGTTTAAGGCTCCATCAGCTAGGTAGGCTTCTTCTTCCGCGTGAATCAGCAGGGGGGCACCTGTCTTTTCCATAAACCAAGCATTGCCCGCGATATGATCGGCGTGTCCGTGCGTATTCACAATCGCCACCACCTGCAGCTGCTGTTCCTGCAAAAAATCGAGCACTGCCTGAGAGGACCCACCCGGATCAACAATCACCGCTTCGCGCTGATTGTAAACAACGTAGCAGTTAGCCATCATGGCACCCAACAGAAATTTTTGCACATTCATTTAAAATTCTCCCCCCGAGCTTAAAAGAATTGTTACCGGGCCATCATTGAGCAGTTCCACTTCCATGTGCGCCTGAAAGACACCGGTCCGGACCTGAACGCCTTTGCTGCGCAAAATATCGACGAAGACGCCATACAGCCCATTCGCCTCCTCGGAGGGCGCAGCATCGCTAAAACTAGGCCTTCTTCCGCGGCGGGCATCACCGTAAAGCGTAAACTGCGAGACCGCAAGGACCGCTCCGCCCACCTGCTGTACATTGAGATTCATTTTACCTTGCGCATCGGGAAAAACACGCAAAAAAGCAATTTTCTCGGCCATATATTCGCAATCTGTCTCAGTATCTTCGCAGCCGACACCTAAAAACACCAATAGCCCCTTGTCAATCTGAGCTATATTTTTCCCCTCAACATTCACACTTGCCCGCTGCACCCTCTGTATAACCGCACGCACAAAACATCATCCTTAATTCCTAAGTGGGAGTTGCGCGATAAACATTGAGTACCCCGTTTATTTGGCGCAGCGTCCCCATCACCGTATTTAAATGTTCCACATCATGAATTTCCAAAACAAGCTGAATCATGGCTGATTCATGCTTTCTGGTTCGAGCCGTGACAGCCTCCACACTCGTCTTCTTTTCGGAAAGGGCATTCATTATACTTGTGAGCAGGTTGGGCTTATCCAGCGCTTCAATTTCTATTTCCACAGGATACGAATCTGACTCCGCCGCGTTCCACTTAACCTCGATTTGCCTACCCGTATCCAAATCTAGGTTAGCCACGTTGGGGCAATCGGCCCGATGGACCGATATTCCCCTGCCGCGAGTAATATAACCGATAATTGCATCACCGGGCACAGGGTTACAGCACTTAGAAAAGCGGACCAGCAGGTTATCTACCCCTTCCACTTCCACCCCGCCCGTAGCCTCTCTGCGTTTTTTACTGCTGACTTCAGGA
Organism: uncultured Clostridiaceae bacterium; assembly: GCA_964626065.1. Classification (GTDB taxonomy): domain Bacteria; phylum Bacillota; class Limnochordia; order Darwinibacteriales; family Darwinibacteriaceae; genus UBA3910. The sequence continues at coordinate 23,113 of CAZVDE010000003.1, forward strand.
TACCTGCGGCGCTCGGGGGTATCTTGGCCGGTAAGTTTTTGCAGCACCTGACTTGCTTTAATACGGCCCGAACCAACGCTGGCCAACAGCTCTTCAGACGAACTTACGCCATA
>CAZVDE010000003.1:23325-26072 GCA_964626065.1 uncultured Clostridiaceae bacterium
TTAAGCACGTAATTTAAAGGCACGATGCGCCCGTTGACTTTAGCGCCAAAACAGCTGAGGCCCACATCAGTATGGACATCAAAGGCGAAGTCCACCGGTGTGGCCCCGTTAGGTAAAGATTTCACATCGCCCTTAGGGGTGAAAACAAAGACTTCGTCCTCAAAGAGATCAATTTTTAATGTGTCCATAAACTCTTGGGGATCCTTCATCTCCTGCAGCCATTCGATGGCCTCGCGCAGCCAACCCACCTTGGCCTCATCCGTAACGCCCTTACTGCGTCCTTCTTTATACATCCAGTGAGCGGCAACCCCTTTTTCTGCCGTCCGGTGCATATCCCAGGTGCGAATCTGAATTTCATAGGGTTCGCCGTGGGGTACCATGACCGTTGTATGCAGAGACTGATAAAGATTTGATTTAGGCACCGCGATGTAGTCCTTAAATCTGCCCGGAATGGGCTTCCAGAGGGCGTGAATTATGCCCAAAACTGCGTAACACTCCCGCACCGTCTCCACAATGATTCTGATCGCCATCAGATCGTAGATTTCATCTAGATTCTTATTCTGGCGTTTCATTTTCTGATAAATACTATACAAATGTTTAGGGCGGCCTTGGATATCGCAGGCCATATCAACCTCCGCTAAACGCCTAACAATGATATCCATTACTTCCTGCAGATCCCCTTCGCGCTCTTGGCGTTTGCGATCGATCTCAGCCACCAGCTTATAATATTCATTGGGATAAAGGTGACGGAAGGCCAAATCTTCCATCTCAAATTTGATCTTCCAAATCCCCAGCCGGTGCGCTAAGGGAGCAAAGATGTCCAACGTTTCTTGGGAAATCGACAGCTGTTTCTCGGGGGCCACGTGGCTCAAGGTCCGCATGTTGTGCAAACGGTCCGCGAGTTTGATCAAAATGACCCGCACATCTTCCGCCATGGCAAAGATCATCTTACGCATATTTTCGGCCTGGTGCTCGAAACGATTGCGGAAGGGCAGTTTTTCCAACTTGGTAACGCCTTCAACCAGCATCAAAACGGTGGAACCGAAGGCTTCTTCCAATTCTTCTCGAGTGACAGCCGTATCCTCCAGAACATCGTGCAGTAACCCGGCGGCAATTGTCTCCACATCCAGTTCAAGATCGGCCAAGATCAAAGAGACCTCGTAGGGGTGCTCAAAATAAAGGGCGCCGGATTCGCGGAGTTGGCCTTCATGGGCGCGCTCAGAAAAGTGGAAAGCCCTGGCAATAACTTCCACATTCGCGGCCGGAAAATATGCTGTGATCCGTTCCAGAAGGTAGTTAAGATCCACCACGACGCCCCTCCCTTTAGTTATTCTTCATACTTGACCAGGGACAGAATATCGTAATCACTGAGCCTGGCGCGGCCCTGCAGATAGATAAGTTCAATGAGAAAGGCCAGGCTGACGATCTCTCCCCCCAGCTTACGAATGAGTTCGGTTGCGGCCCAAATAGTACCACCCGTTGCTAATAGGTCATCAACAAGCAGAACACGAGTGCCCGGCTCAAATGCATCGGTGTGAATCTCCAGACGATCCGTCCCATATTCCAAATCGTATTCGACCGAAAGAACCCGGCCCGGCAGTTTATTCGGCTTTCTGATTAAGGCAAAACCCAGGCCCATCTCATAGGCTAGGGGGGCACCGAGAATGAAACCGCGGGATTCCACGCCAACAATCATATCAACATTATAATTCCGGTAATGCTCCGCAAAGGCGGCCACCGTTGCCCGCAGGGCCTCGCCGTCTTTTAGCAGGGTGGTAATATCTTTAAAACTAACACCCGGTTTAGGAAAATCCGGTATTACTCTAATTTTCTCTTTTAAGTCCATTCTGGAAAAATCCCCTTTCCAAACAACGCTGCAAATACTGTGATGATTGTCTGCGCATCTTTGTGACTTTATTATACAAAACTGTTTGATTCAAGTCTAGTTTTCTAGCGGGAGCAGGCCTATAAATTATGGCGTTTTCCGCCACTTCCCACAGGCCCAATTCGGAAAAAATGCCAAGCGCGACGGGAAACGACCCCAGCAGGCCTAGGGCCCGCAGCTGCTTATAGGCCCACTCCAGGCTTACCCGCTCTTCCTCTTTTCGCAAAAGTGTATAAATGCGAGCCAAACTCTGCCGATCGGGGCAAACTGTCCCCACGTAACTTTGGCCGCGGCGCACATCTGCGGGCCCAAAAACTGCTACTAATTCACCGTCCGCTTGCACCGCCCCGGACCAGGTTAGAAAATTGGTTTCGTTCAATGGGGGATCCCACAGCCATACGGAAGGCCATTTACCGCTGTCGACAGTATAGCCGGTGGAAACTACCCAGCTGTATTTTTGTGCTGCCGCCCTCTCCCCCTCATCTAAACGTTCGTGTTCGAAACCGATGAACTCCCGGCCCTCAGGTACCTCCCTGCGCAGCGTACGGCAGAGTTCCACTGCCCCCGCAGGCGTATTGACAACAATTAATGTTCGTGCGCTGCGGCAGCGCCGCTCGCACAGCAGCTTACTTTTATTCCAGGTCCCCCTGAGATCTACCTGAACATGATTCTCCAGCTCCCCGGGTGGTTGCTGCCCGACCGTAACCAGGGCGCTGCTGAGCAACTCCTCAGGTGTGAAGTCCCAGGGAAACCGTTCCACAACCCAGTTATAAACATAATCACGTTCCAGCGCCTGTCCTTGATCCGGCTGCCAAGCCCGCAAGCGCAGCTGAACCGTTTTTTGACCGGCCCATTCGTTGAT
>CAZVDE010000003.1:26172-68831 GCA_964626065.1 uncultured Clostridiaceae bacterium
CCCCGCCCGTCCATCGATATACAATTTCGGCAGGTAGTCCTCTGGCCCCAGCCTTGCGGCACACAACTCTTCAAACGTACGTTGGAAAGCGACAAGGTTTTGTTCGCTCAAACTAAGGCCGGCGGCCATGGGATGCCCGCCGAACCGCGACAACAAATGGGAGCACTCAACTAAAGTATCGTATAAATCCAAACCGGCAATGCTGCGCGCTGACCCGGTCGCCTCCCCCGCTTCAATACTCAAGACGATGGTGGGCAGATAATAATGCTCCACAAGCCGGGATGCGGCAATGCCAATGACCCCCGGATGCCACCCTTGCCCCCATACTACCAGTGCGCTGCGTTCGTGCAGCCGATACCGCTGCACGGCAGCAATGGCCGCATCAACCACTTTTTCCTCCAACTCCTGGCGCAGGCCGTTCTCTAAGTGCAGTTTTAGGCTTAAGTCCTTGGCCTCTTCTTCATCTTCCGTTATGAGCAGGCGCACACCCCTGGCGGGATCGCCCAGGCGGCCGGCGGCATTGAGGCGCGGGCCCAAGCGGAAGCCCAAATCACCGGCATTAGGCTGCTTGACCTCTGAGACTTCCAAGAGCGCCCTTAAACCCAGATTATCTGTTCTGGCTAATCGCCGTAACCCATGATGGGCCAAAATACGGTTTTCTCCCTGCAGCGGAACCAAATCCGCCACCGTGCCCAGCGCGACCAAATCCAAAAGGGCGGCCCATTTGTCTTGAGCAAGCCCCAACGCCTGCAGCAATTTAAAAGCGACACCCACACCGGCCAGGTCCTTAAAGGGATAGGGGCAGCCCGGCTGTTTAGGGTTCAACACCGCCGCCGCCGGGGGAAGAACATGACCCGGTTCGTGGTGATCTGTCACGATTATATCCAGCCCAAGCCCCTTGGCGTAAGCAATTTCATCTACAGCAGAAATACCGCAATCCACCGTAATCACAAGGCCCGCTTCTTCAGCCAAAAGGGCTAGAGCGTCCCGATGCAGACCGTAACCTTCTTCCAGGCGATGGGGCAAATAGTAGCCCACAAGTCCGGGGGAATGGGCCCAATGCCTTAGGCCCCTCATTAAAAGGGCCGTAGCTGTTTGACCGTCTGCGTCATAATCTCCGTAGATAACGATCTTTTCGCGCCGCCCCAGCGCAGCCCGGATGCGGTCAACCGCGGCCGCCATATCCCGCATTAAGTACGGATCATGCAGAGCGGTCAGATCCCGGCCGAGAAACTCGCGCCCCCGGGCAACCGAAGTAACGCCCCTATTAATCAATAGTTGTGCCACCAAAGGGCCCACACCTAAAGCCGCCCCTAATTCGGACGCCTGCTTTGGGTGCTGCTCCTTCATGATCCAGCGCAGCCTAGACATTCTTAAACCCCCATTTATAGCAACTTCTACATTACGTGCGGGAAACCCTCTCTTGACCTTTTTTCGGGGGAGTAGTATTATTGAGGAAAATGCTGGGGAGATGAGGCCGTGGATATTGTTGAACGCATACTACTTTCCGAAGAGCAGATTCAAGGACGGATTCAAGAATTGGGACAGGCCATTTCCCGGGATTATGAGGGCCTGTCCATCGCACTAATTTGTATCCTCAAGGGCGGGCTGATGTTTCTTTGCGATTTATCCAAGCATTTAACGCCTCCCGTAACTTTCGATTTTATGTCTGTCTCCAGCTACGGCGATGCCACCCAGTCATCAGGCGTTGTGCGCATTACTAAGGATTTGGAAGAGAGCATTGAAGGCAAACACGTATTGATTGTAGAAGATATTATCGACACCGGATTGACCCTTAGTTACCTTTTAAAAAACCTGCACAGCCGCAACCCCGCGTCTTTGGAAATCTGTACATTGCTGAATAAACCGGCCAATCGCACAGTAGAAATTCCCGTAAAATATGTAGGATTTGAAGTGCCTAAGGAATTCTTGGTGGGCTACGGCCTTGATTTTAAACAACTGTATCGCAATATTCCTTATGTTTTCATCCCCAAACCCGAATACTACGAAAACGATTAGCACATAAACGAGAAAAAAGCTGGCGGCCGCATCCCCATGCACCACCGCCAGCTTTTGTTTTCCCCTATTTTTTGCGTTCAACCCACGCCAGCCACAAAGGCCCGGCCAGCAGGATAGACGAATAAGTCCCAACGATGATGCCGATCATCAGCGCCAGAGCAAAATCTTTGATGGCGGCGCCGCCGAAGATCACCAGCATCAATACTACTAAAAAGGTCGTGATACTTGTACTAATCGTTCTACTTAGGCTTTGGTTTAAGCTATTGTTTACAAGTTCGGCATAGCTCTCTTTTTTCTTGAACCTCAAATTTTCCCGGATGCGATCGAAAATGACGATCGTATCATTAATCGAATAGCCCAGTACCGTGAGCACGGCAGCCACGAAGGGACTGTTTATTTCACGCCCGGTCAGCGCGAAAAAACCAAGAACGAGCAGCACATCATGGAGTAGGCAAGCCACCGCCACGGTCGCGAACCTATACTCAAAGCGCAGGGTAATGTAGGCTAGAATACCGATGGATGAAATGATCACGGCGATAATCGCCTTCTGCACCAGTTCGCGCCCTACAACGGGGCCCACAAGTTCGGTTCGCAGCTCAATCAACCCGCCAAATTCTGCTTCCAACGCCTTATCGATGCGCAGGAGATCTTCGCCGGACAATTCTGTGGTACGCACTACAAACTGGTTGGGCCGATCTAAAATTTGAATTGATGCCCCAGAAAAATCTTCACCGGGCAGCGCCATTTCCAGGGTCTGGCGCACCCCGCCCGTTGTTACGTTCTGTTCCGTTTGCCGCTCGAGGTAAGTTCCGCCGGCGAAATCGACACCCAAATTTAAACCGGGAACAAGTAAAACGATGATGGAAAGGGTTACCAGCAAGCCGGATAAACAGAATGCGTATTTTTTGAAAGCAAGAAAATTCATGATCTCTTTAACCCCCCCATTTCGAAGTGTTTAAGCATTATTTCGGGCTTGTATTCAATCATAATATTCAAAATAGCCCTGGTTACAACAATGGCCGTAAACATACTGGCGAGAATACCAATACCCAACGTCACCGCAAACCCCCGCACCGAACCGGTACCCACATAAAACAACACTATGGCAGTAATCAGCGTTGTTAGGTTGGAGTCCAAAATAGTTTTAAAAGCCCGGCTGAAGCCCACATCCATCGCAGAACGCAGTCTTTTGCCGTCCCTCAGCTCTTCCCTGATGCGTTCAAAGATCAGCACATTGGCGTCCACCGCCATTCCGACCGATAAAATGATGCCTGCAATGCCAGGCAGGGTCAAAACGGCATTAATGGCTGATAACACGCCCAGCAAAATAACGATATAGGCCAGCAGGGCCAGGTCAGATACGATACCGGGCAGTTTATAATAGAGAAACATATACAAAAGCACTAGGGCAACGCCCACAACCCCTGCTTTAAAACTACGGTTTATGGAGTCTTGGCCTAAAATGGGGCCCACATTGCGAATCTCCATAATCTTCATGGGTATGGGCAGCGAGCCCTCCTGCAGCAGCACAACCGTATGCCGTGCTTCTTCCATGGTAAATTGGCCGGTAATCTGGGCCTTACCCTCTAGAATGGGTTCGCGGATCATAACTTCTTGCAGCACATCCCCATCCAACACGATCTTAGTCAGCTGGCCCTGAAAGCGCGTAGTCAACTGAGCAAAAAGCTGCACGCCCTCCCGATCAAATTCTAGATCAATGGAAGGCCTGCCATAGCGATCCGTACCCAACTGCACCGTTTTAAGATATGACCCGTCAAGGGCAGTCACCCCGTAAGGATCTTTAAATTCCAGCAGCGCCGTTTTTCCCACGGTATCAATAGCCTGCTGTTGATCATGGATCCCGGGCAGTTGGATAATAATACGCCGATTTCCCTGGCGCTGAACAACGGGCTCCGAAACACCGAGGCGATTAATTCGTCGCTCAATAATGGACAGTACACCGGCCATGTTTTCGTTGGTAACCTCGCCCCCCGACTCATCTGCTTCGAGAACCACATGCACACCGCCCTTGAGATCCAAACCCAAATTGAAGGGCGTAAAATAGAGAAAAACACCGGCCGCAGCCAATACAGCCAGGATGATAGCGATTTTCCAGCCGCTCCCACGTCTCAAATGCCATTCCTCCTTCACCGTTTTCGCAAACCAGACAACACACATAATTATACTACCGAGCCCCGGCAGTGTCTAGAGCAAAAGCACGTCATTGATAACCAGTTTGAACTGGCACGCCAAATGGGTCGCGGCCCGCCTGCACATAAGCATCCGCTCTAAAAAGATCTCAAAATACTCCATAATAGAGGTGTTTTCAGTTTCAATCGTAATGCGCAGGGTAATAAGGCGCTCCGCCTCGTTCACCTCTAAGAAAGACCTAATCACCGCATAATTAACCCGGTCATGGATATCAAAGTTAAGCTTGTCCGGGTTGCGCACCCTTGTGCGGTGTACATCCGATTTGTCGGCTAAAATCAAGGCCGCGGCAACCTCATTTACCGGTTCGCCCACCTCTTCTTCGTGATTGCCAACCGCGCTCAAAATAAGGGCCACTTCATGCGCGGGCATGCCCAGCTCGCGTAAAATGGGCTCGATCAACAGGGCGCTGGATGCTCCGTGGTGAACTCGGCCAACGCAATTGCCAATATCATGCAGATAGCCGGCAATGGAGGCCAGTTCCGCCCGGCGTTCATCAAACCCCAAGTGCGTCAAAACATTGCCGGCGATAGAAGAAACTAGGCCGATATGGCGCTGCCCGTGTTCTGTATAGCCCATCGCTTTAAGATTGGCATCCGCTTGCTTAATATAAGCCTTTAGATAGGGGTGTTTTCTTATATCACTTAGTTGAACAGTCATGAAACCACCTCCCCCGGGTTGATCCCCCGCCGCTGCAGTTGGCGGTGCACATATGCCACTAACTGCTGCGGCGTGAAATCATCGGTTGCAATAATCAAGTCCGCGAATTGACGAGCGTTAGCCAATTTTTTTTGTTGTTGGCGAAACCGCGCGGGGCCCCAGGAAATGTTTTTTCTGGCGCGCACAGTCTCGTAGCGGCAGTCCAAAAGAATTAAAAAATCAGGTTCGAGCCGTTTCCAGGTCGTTGCGGTCACGGAGTGCTCCTGGGCGAAACTGCGCACCCGATAGCCAAGCCTCCGCAGGCCATTAAACAGGGTTGTTTTTCCGGAAGCACACACGCCAACCACGACGATCAGCGGGCTTTGTTCCACTTCCCTCACCTCGTTAAAAGGGATAAGAAACAGACAACCTTCTAATTCCCAGCTCATTGGAACTATTGACGACCGTGAGCGCGGCCACAACCATATCGTCTTTGGGCTTGCCCCCCTCAAGTTCGAGAGCATAATCCAGTGTTTCATCAACTAATTGCCGCACCGAAGCGGCCGTTTTCAACTGTTCATAAACCCAAGCACGGCTGAAAAGATGCCTGCCCCCATATCGCCCCGCATGGATCACTCCATCGGTAAATCCCATTAAAACAAGGCCTTTGCGCATCTTAAATTGGGTGATGGCAGGCTTAATCAAACGCCGAACGCCAATAGGGTCCACCTGGGCATCCAAGCAGTGGGCATCATCTCTGCTACCCATAATCACGGGAGTGTTCGAATTGCGTGAAACAACAAAACAGTCGTGATCCAAATCGGCGGTGAGAATAGTGGCGGTAGCTGAAACCTGTCCATCGCGAAAAGCATAAAGATGATCGTTGATAACGCGCATCACCGCCCCGTCGCGAGCCCCATCCTCAATAAGGCTGGCCGCCTTGCCGGCGATCATGTGGCTGGTGCGTTTCGCGGCGCGCCCGGACCCCTGCCCGTCCACGATAATCACCGAGACACCGCCCCGAGGCCGTTCCACCACCTCAACCGAATCGCCGCTTATGCCCGCTGCATATTTTCCCACCTTGGCCACGGCAACGCGAATTTCCATCTCAATCCCGCCTTAGTCTTAATTCCATTCAAACTCGTTAACTGCCCTCAGCCAATACTGAGGAACGTCACCGCTGTACTGATCCGCATCCAAAAGGATTGTCAGATAAACGATATGTTCACCCCGTTGGAAAAACACAGAGCGGAACATGACCTCTTTCTTATGGGCACCAGTCGCCTTAAAGGCATAGAAATGGGCTTTCACATTCTTTGACGTTGTAATCTCTTTATTATCCGTAACAACAATGTTTTTTAAAAGCGGTTTATAAAGGGCGTCCAGGCTGGCCTTGACCGCTTGAATGTCTTTGCCCGGCTGATGGACAACCTCCATGGTGGCAAGGCCTTCAGCAAAAACAATCTCCAAAATCTCCGCACCGAAAACGGAGCGGGAAACATAAATCTTTGTTTCCGCGGCTGTTTTCGGATTGTCCGGGGTGGACGGGACGACAACACTAAACGCGGGTTTGCCCACCACATACCACCAATAATCCGGATGATCGTGTTTATAGAAGGTTCCTGCCTGAACCACCTGACCGCTAACTACCAACAGTAAAATAACCGCTGCAAGAATATGTGCTTTGCGCACGGCAATCCCCTTCCTTGAACTTGACTTAGAAGAAAACCACCTTAAGGTGGTTTACGGCACTTCCTAGCTGCGGGGCGGCTGTAATCCTAGCTCGCCACGTGTCCAATTCCACTGCGAGAAAGCTTGATTTCCACATTGTTCGCCACTTTTAAAACGACAAAATCTTCTTTGAGGCTGACGAGCTCCCCATGGATACCGCCTATCGTCACGATTTTGTCTCCCTTTTTTAGGGCGTCAAGCATTGCCCTTCTTTCCTTCTGCTGTTTTTGCTGGGGGCGCCAGATCATAAAATAAAAAAGCAAACCCACAACGAGAAAGGGCATTATTAGACCAATCAGCCCCTGTGCACCTGAAACTTCACCCTGTAAAAACATAATTTTGACCTCCTCGATCCAAACTTACTTTACTTTCTTTCTACCTACTGCAGCGAGATCCTCTATTTTTCTCCCGCAAACCTGGCTAAAAACCCCCTACTAAATTCTGTCAGCGTATCTGCGGCAATCGCCGCCCGGATATTTTTCATTAAACGCATTAAAAAAGCTATATTATGGATAGTTGTCAGGCGAATTCCCAAAACTTCGTTCGTTTTTAAAAGATGGCGTATGTAAGCACGAGAGAATTTACGGCAGGCATAGCAGGCACATCCTTCCTCAATGGGTTCATAGTCTCTGGAAAAAGGCTGATTGCGAATGGCCATATTCCCCTGCTCCGTGAGGACCATTCCATGCCGCGCCAGCCGAGTCGGCCAAACACAGTCAAACATATCTACCCCCCTGAGCACCCCTTCCACCAAACAATCGGGTGAACCCACACCCATTAAATAACGGGGTTTATGGGCAGGCATTACCGGGACCAGATCATCTAGTATTTCATACATAAGTCCCTTGGGTTCACCCACACTCAAACCGCCTATACCGTAACCGGGGAAATCCAATTCAATCAGCTCCAGGGCGCTTTCCCGCCGCAAGTCGGTGTACATACCGCCCTGCACAATGCCGAATAAGGCCTGATCCTCACGATCATGCGCATCCCGGCAGCGTTTTGCCCAACGGGTCGTTAAGTCCTTAGAATCTTGCACATACCCCCGATCAGCCGGATACGGGGCACACTCGTCAAAAGCCATGGCAATATCGGCCCCCAGAGCCATTTGAATTTGCATTGATTTTTCGGGACTGATAAAATGCTCGGAGCCATCTAAGTGAGAACGAAATTTCACACCCTGCTCAGAAATGGTCCGCAGATCACCGAGGCTGAACACCTGAAACCCACCGCTGTCCGTTAAAACGGGCCGGCCCCAACCCATAAAAGAATGAAGGCCCCCCGCCTCTTGCACAATGTCAGGGCCGGGTCGTAAATAGAGATGGTATGTATTGCTGAGAATGATTTCTACGCCCAGTTCTTCCAGCTCATTAGGGGACATTGTTTTCACGGTGGCTTGGGTACCCACCGGCATAAACACGGGGGTTTCCACAAGACCATGCTTTGTCTCCAGCCTGCCAAGGCGAGCTTTGGATTCTTTAGATTCTTTCAACACCGAGAATTGTAAAGGCACACTTTACCCCTTTCACAGCAGTAGCATCGCGTCGCCGAAACTGAAAAACCGATAGCGTTCCGCAATAGCGTGTCTGTAGGCCGCGGATATCAACTCGCTGCCCGCGAATGCGGAAACCAGCATCAAAAGGCTTGATTTGGGCAAATGGAAGTTTGTCAGCAGAGCGTCCACCGTCTTGAACTCAAATCCCGGGTAAATAAAAATCTCGGTCCAGCCGCTGCCCGCATGAACCAAGCCATCATTATCAGCAACGCTTTCCAAAACCCTCACACTGGTCGTTCCCACCGCAATTACCCTCCCACCGGCCCGTTTGCGGCCATTGATTGCCCGGGCAGCCTCCGGGCTGAGCCGGTAGTACTCTTCATGCATGATGTGGTCTTCTACCCTTTCTACGCGCACAGGGCGAAATGTAGCCAGCCCCACATGGAGTGTCAAAAACTCGACTGCCGTACCCGCTGCGGTAATTTCATTCAGCATTGCCCCGGTAAAGTGCAAGCCCGCGGTAGGGGCGGCCGCAGAACCGGAATATTTGGCGTACACCGTTTGATAGCGTTCCGGATCAGAGATCTGTTCATGAATATAAGGAGGTAGGGGGGTTTCGCCCACCCGGTACAGGATTGCTGCAAAGTCTTCCCCGGAGTTGAACTGCACCAAGCGGCCTCCGCTGGCAGTCGTTCCCAGAACTTGACAGGATAAGTCGGGCGAAAACTCAATTTCCGCCCCCTTCCTAGCCCTTTTCCCGGGCTTAACTAATACCTCCCAGCAGTTATCTTCGTAGGGCCGCAGCAGCAGAATCTCAACCTCGCCGCCACTGCGGCGGTTGATGCCATGCAAGCGCGCCGGGAGCACCCGCGTATCATTGAGCACTAAAACATCCTCCGGGCGCAGAAAACTTAACACATCCCGAAAATTCCCGTCCTGCAGTTTTCCTTGTTGCCTATCCACTACGAGCAGGCGCGACTGGTCGCGCTGATCAAGAGGTGTCTGGGCAATCAGTTCTTGGGGCAGCACAAAATCAAATTGATCTACTCTCATTGTTTAACTCGAAAATCTCCTTTGAGTTCCGCTACAATGGGAAAACTAGTTACGCTTTGCCCGGTCCACCGGGCAGGTGTCAAGGCCGGGGGCGATGAACTGGCCGCCGCGGTACGCTGCACACGGGCTGAGGGCATTTTTTCATCTGCGGCCGGATCGTTCACTGTCAACCTGACAGCAGTGCGCTGGGGGATGGCGAACAAGGCCGGCAGATGAATCGCCAAATATCTGCTGGGGGTAATCCCCGCCAGCTTAGCCTCAGTCAAAAGCGGTGAAGGTACTTCCCACATGCGCAGCTCTGCCAGCTGAATCGTGCCGAATACTTCTTCAGCCATTTTCTGCAGCTCGCGATAAGTGCCGCTGTCTCCTTTTTTCAGCTCCCTTGCCCTTTTTATGTCCCGTTGGCTCGCCGCGTTATAATTTAGGCCGGCCATTGTGACTAAAATTTGTTTTTGGCCGCTGCCAAGATAACCGTCTTTTTGCAGCCGGACCGCTAATTTCCGTAGGGCCGAGCGCAAATCATCGCCCACAACAGCCAATTTAGCGGCTACTTGACGCCCATCGCGGTTCAAGCCTTCTACGGCTAAAACACGGTTTTCAGCGCTGATTTGCAGTTCGAAACTGGGGTTTACATCCACCGTCATGACATAGGCAGCAGCACCCCCGGGCACCAGCCTGCCCGTTAACACCGGCCAGGTGCCTATCAGGGCTAAGAAAAGCGTTGCTACAAGCCCCGCCTGCAGGACGTTAAAGCGCGTTTTTCTAGGCGTGTATCGGATTTCTTGGCCCACATGCACGTGTTTTTTAAGCGGAATCCTAATGAATTCGCCTTCAGAAGTCATAATAATGACTTTATTCTTGGGGGCAATTTCCACAACAACCCCTTTACGTTTCATAGTGGTTGCCTCCTTTACACCGGCCGATCAAGGTATTCCTGCAAATGGCAGAACTCCCCAATCAGGACTAAAGCTAGAGTAATTATGTATTTTCTCTGCCGCTCCAGAGTCTTACGGCTAACCTTGACCCGGTTTTCCAGTTCTTTTAAGGGCAGCGATTTCTTTTTAGTCAGATATGCTAGCAGTTCCGGATCTTTCACTAATATCTTTGCCACAGCCAAAGCGCGGTCCCTAGCGTCCTGGTGTTTGGGTGATATTTTGACCAGTTCTGAGAATCTGATGCCGTAGTGGCTTAAGAGCTGGTCAAGGCGGAAAATCTCCTCCCGCCGTTCTTCCGTTTCCTCTTGGATCTGCATTACGGCATGGGCCTCTTTAGATTCTATTTTCTGAATTACGCCCTCTTCGTAGTCATCATTTTCAAAACTGGAGAGGGGGATTTCATCGGCCCTGCGCGCTTGCCGCCTGAAAAAATCAACCATCCTACGCTTAATTACGATTTCAGCGAAACTGAGGAAAGAAGCACCCCCATCACTGCTGTAAGCATCTATGGCTTCATTGAAAGCAATCATGGCGATGCTTGCCTCGTCATCCCTGCCCAATACCAGATATTTGCGGCACGATCCGGACGCAACCCGCAGAAAAAACGGACGGTAGTCCGACAATATACGTTCCCGTGCCCCCGCATCTCCCGCTTGGGCCGCGGCAACCAACTCCGGCAGTTGAATCTGCTGTTCAGCCTGATAAGCTGCATGTGTTGTCATCGCTCAACCTCCCCTGACAAGTTTCGACCTCCATCTCACAGAGCTGAGGGTTACTCATACCCAAACTCACGCAAGGCGCCGGACTTATTCCTCCAATCCCTTTTAACCTTGACCCACAAATCAAGATATACTTGGGTGCCTAACAGCCTCTCAATTTGTTCGCGAGCCCCAATGCCCACTTCCTTTAAAAGCCGCCCGCCCCGGCCGATCACAATCCCTTTTTGCGATTCCCGCTCCACATAAATGGTGGCCCTGATGCGGATCAGATTCCGTGCCGCATCTTCCACGATCTGATCCACGTCCACCGCGATGGAATGGGGGATTTCTTCTTCGGTGCGGGCCAGCAGTTCTTCTCGGATAAATTCCGCAACCAGAAACCTTTCGGGCTGATCTGTCACCCAGTCCTCCGGATAATACTGCGGGCCTTCCTCCAACCTGGCTATAATCGCATCCTCCAGCTGCTGAAGATTGGTGCCCTCCAGGGCTGAAACGGGTATAATGGCGGCAAATTCCCGTTTATCCGCAACTTCCCGCAAAAACTTTTCATGTTCGCCATCGGCAACCCGGTCTATTTTGTTGACCGCCAAAATGACCGGCTGCTGTACCGAGCCGAGCTCTCTTAAGATATGCTCATCGGCTGCGGCCCAGCGGCCCATTTCCACTAACCACACAACTACGTCTATATCCTCCAGGGCCCGAAAGGCACTTCGCACCATATATTCACCCAGTTTATGCAGGGGTTTATGCAGGCCCGGCGTATCCAAAAAAACAATCTGGGCATCAGGCCGCGTCAAGACGCACTGGACTGTGTTGCGCGTAGTTTGTGGTTTATCCGATACAATGGCAACTTTGAAACCCAACAGAGCGTTTAAGAGCGTCGATTTACCCACATTAGGCCGCCCTACCACCGCGGCAAATCCCGATTTGAAGCTGTCCTGCATACTCTTCACCTTTCTTGTTCCAGATCCCGGCTTGTAAAAGCCCCGGGCAGCAATTCGGCCACGGTCGTTTTTTTCACCGCCCCCTGCAGATTTCCCAAATAAACGGGCATTTCCGGTTGGCAAAATTCCACCATCACTTGGCGGCACACCCCACAAGGAGTGACCGGCCTTGCACTGTCCGCCACAACGGCCAGTGCGGCAAATTCTAAAACTCCTTCTGACACCGCCTTAAAAATGGCGGTGCGTTCCGCACAGTTAGTCGGGCTGTAAGCCGCATTTTCTATGTTACAGCCTAAAAAGACCCGACCATCCCGGGCCAGTAAGGCCGCGCCCACTTTAAAGTTGGAGTATGGCGTATAAGCGCGCCGGCGCGCCTGCACAGCAAGCTCCATTAATTCGGACCCTTTCATGTTCAGCGCCTCCCATCAAGCTTTCAGGCGAAAAAATATAAGGGTAACCACAATACCCACCAACGCACCAGTCACAACCTCCGGCCAGCTATGTATTTCCCCCTCTATTCTGCTTTGCGCCACCAATGCGGCCAGGGCAAACCCGGCGATGACCGGTAAGCCCGAGCCCGTCTGCCAAATGGCGGTGGCTAAGACAAAAGCGAGGGCGGTATGGCCCGAAGGCATACCCCCGCGCAGCAGCGGTTCATGGCCCAGGCCCGCCTTCCAACCGATGATAATCAAGACAACGGTGACCAAGGCCAGTACAATTAAATACTGCAGGGGAATTGCCTGCCGAAAAACAACTGAATCGAAATTTAACAAATGATCTATAAAGACTAGGTACCCAACTGCCGCCGCGGTCATGGCCGCAATTAATACTGCCCCGGCCGCTATGTTTTTAATCACCCCGGCCAGTGGGTGGAAATCGGGTGTGATTAGATTCACCACTTCTTCTATGGCAGTATTGATTAGCTCAGCCATTAAAACGATACCGATCGTCAAAACTAGCGCCAGCGTTTCCAGGCGCGACACCCCAAGTACGGTGGCGAAAATCACAACCAAAAGGCCAAGGACGATATGAACGCGCATATTCCGCTCCTGGCGGGCCACGTGCATAATGCCCTGGACCGCATCGCTAAAACTAAAAAAGATGGGCCGTTTTTGCATTCCTTATCTCCCCAAATCAAGGGCGGCCAATACCTGCTCCTCCTTGGCGCGCATGATGCTCTGGCCTTCTTCCGTTTCGTGATCATAGCCAAGCAGATGGAGCAACCCATGAACAGCTAAGTATACTACTTCGCGTTCCAGCCTGTGCCCGTATTCGCCAGCCTGTTCGTCTGCCCGTTCCAGCGAGATTACAATGTCACCCAAAATTTGCGGCAGCCCCGGGGGAAGTTCATCTTGCGGAAAGGAGAGGACATCAGTGGGTTCATTCAAACCCCGATACTGTTTATTTAAGGCCCGTATCGCCCGATCATCAACAAACGACACGCTCACTTCGGGCTCGTCCCGCAGATTTTCCAGGCGAGCCGCGGTTTGAAACGCTTTTTCAATCAATTTTGTAAACTGCCCTATTTGCTCACTGCGCAGCTCGCTATTTATCAATATTCGCATCCTTGACGCGCTTCCCTTCAATCTCTTCTTTGGTGATCTGCTCCGGATACTCCACCCGAGCATGAAACATGCTGACAATAACTTTAACGAAGGCGTTAGCAATCTTGTCCATATCCTGAAACGTCAAGTCGCTCTCATCCAATTCTCCCGAATTTAACCGATCTTTGATGATCTTACGAACAATGCCCTCTATTTTCCCGGGATTGGGTTTGGCCAAAGAACGAACAGCCGCTTCTGTGGCATCCGCTAAGGAGACGATGGCCACCTCTTTGCCCTGCGGTTTAGGCCCGGGATAGCGAAAATCCCTCTCTTCCACTGTCCCCTCGTCATTGGCCTCAGAAGCACGATGGTAAAAATAGCGGACCAAATCCGTGCCGTGATGCTGGGCGATAAACTGGGATACCGCCGGCGGAAGTTTAAACTCATTGGCCAATTCCAAGCCGTCTTTCACATGGGAGGTGATGATCAGGGTTGATAGGGACGGAGCCATTTTGTCATGCGGGTTTTCCATGCCCACCTGGTTTTCCACGAAGAAATAGGGCCGTTTCAGTTTGCCAATGTCGTGGTAATGGGACCCAACCCTAGCTAAAAGGCCATCTGCCCCCACCGCTTCCGCAGCCGCCTCCGCAAGATTGCCCACTAGTATGCTGTGATGATAAGTACCCGGTGCCTCCAGCATTAAACGCCGCATGAGGGGGTGGTTTGGATTAGATAATTCCAAAAGCCGCAGAGAAGATGTGACCTTAAACACACTTTCCAGATAGGGTAGAATTCCGATGGCTACAATTGAAGCTAAGACACCGCTGAAAAGCCCCAAATAGCTGTGGAGTATTAAGCTTATATCCTTACCCAAGAGCCCCAAGGTGATCATAAGCAGTAGTTTGACGCCACCCACTATAAAACCGGCTCGCATCAAATCACCGCGCTCACTGACTTTAGACACGCTTAAAATTGCGGTCAATCCGCCGATTAAGGCCAGTACCCCTATCATCCAACTCATGTCATTGATGATCGTCAGCAGGATCGCCAAAATAATGGTGACAATTGCCGCCACCTTAGAGTCGATCAAAAGGGTTAGAAGTAGGCCCGCCAATGCGGAAGGATTTAAGAACGGGGCGCCGCTCCAGGCAATTACCGAAAACAGTTTGCCTAAAAGGAGCATGGTAATTAACACCGAACCAACGAGAGCCAAAAGAATTTCGTTGTGCAGGACATCGGAACGATTTTGATACAAAAACGTCCCACCCAAGATAAGTAAAATGGAAACTAAAAAGATTACTCCTAAAAAGGCGCCATAATCGCGACCCGTTTTAATCAAGCCCACATCACGCAAAAGCTCCACATGTTCAGGGCGGACAACATCGCCTTTGCGGACAATTATTTCACCCTTCATTATAAAAATCGGTTCAACGGCATCAACGGCCGCTTGCCTGGCCCGATTTACCTTTTCGGTGTCTAGGACTAAATTGGGCTGAATCAGCTGCCGGCCGATGATTGTACCCGCCTCCATCAGTTCGGGCGTCAACCGCTGGGCATGCACATCGGCCTCAAAGGCGTCCCTTGCATCGCGCAGGCCGTCCTCACTGATTCGCTCCTCCATTGCCGTCAAAAGCAGTGTGGTCAGGGATTGGGCGAAATGATCGAATTCGGAAAGAGTTAAAGCCGCTATCGACTGCAAAATGGGATCGGAGATCTCAATCTTCCAGTCGCGAATCAAACGCCTGTCTATTTCGGAGATTGAAAGAGGTTCGGGCGCATCCTCCCCCTCCGGTACTTCCTCCATAATACTGAGGCGCAATAGGTTAAGAATACCGGTAATGTTTTCTTCCACGCGCAGGATAATTGCCTGATTAAGAAGATGATAATCAGGATCCTCACTTACTTCCAAAAGTGTCTGCCGAGATGCCTCTTCTTTAAGCCGCTCTGTCTCAGTATGATTGACCGCAGTTATGGGTGCGGCAAGATCCTTTTTTGCCACCTGCCCCACTTCTACCGCCACGCCCATGGGCAGCACATCGAAAACCAAAATGGCCAAAATGGCCACAAAAACAAGCCCACCTAACAACCACTGCTTAACGGTAGTCTGTTCCAGGATTCGCTGCCTTGCCTGAGTGAAGCTACTTTTGCTTTTTCGTTTCACCTTTGTCCCCCTCATGCCGGGATTTGTCGTAGATTTCATAAGCCTCAATAATTCGCTGCACTAAAGGATGGCGAACCACGTCATTTTCATTGAAATAGCAAAACCCGATCCCCTCTACGCCGCTGAGGATCTTTTGAATTAAAACGAGGCCCGAAATCTTGCCCGGCGGTAGATCTACCTGGGTAATGTCACCGGTTACTACCGCTCGGGAACCAAATCCCAAACGAGTCAAAAACATTTTGATCTGTTCCGGTGTGCAGTTTTGGGCTTCGTCTAAAATGACAAAACAATCATCGAGCGTTCTACCCCGCATATAAGCGAGGGGAGCGACTTCGATGATCCCTTTTTCCCTATATTTAAGATACGTCTCCTGACCCATAATGTCATATAAGGCATCGTAAAGAGGCCGTAGGTACGGATCCACTTTATCCTGAAGATCCCCCGGCAAAAAGCCCAGGTGTTCTCCTGCTTCCACCGCCGGACGAGTCAGAATAATCCTGTCCACATCTTTTTTTCTCAAAGCGGCCACCGCCACCGCCATCGCCAGATAAGTTTTTCCCGTGCCCGCGGGGCCTATGCCGAAGACAATATCGTTTTCTGTTATGGACTGCACATATTTCCGCTGGCCGGCGGTTTTAGGCCTGATCTGCTTGCCCCGATGGGTTACAACTACCGTGCCCGAGCTTAATTCACGCAACAATGTATAATCACCGTTTTCACTCAGCCTTATGGCGTAATAGACATCATGGCTGCTGAGACCCGGGCCTAGCGATGCAATGTTCTCCAGCACCAGTTTGGCCTGTTCAACGCGCAGCGGCGGCCCGCTTATTGAAAGTTCCAAGCCGCGAGGGACAATTACCACCCCAAACGCATTCTCAATCAGGCGCAAATGCTCGTCCTTTTTCCCACTTACCACTTGAGCCTGTTCATTACTGCCAAGGCGAAATATTTTACTGACCAGATCGGCTTCCTCCTGTTTTCCCTTATGTCCTTATTATAAGCAAAACAAGTATGAAGTGCAAATTATTGATTTAAAAAGAGGCCGATTTCCTGCTCCGCCTCAACCGTCAGGCTGATCCGCACTCCGTCCTGATCAGGCATGAAGTACATTTTTTCTTCCGCAGCCCGTATCTGTTCCCGATCCACCCCGCGAGCGGACAATTTTTCCCAGGCCATGGCGGAGGCCTTCAGCCGCGCTTGTTCAATGGGGACGGCTGTGGGAACGTATTCCACTTCCGCGTATTCCACCCGTGCCAGGCTGATAGGCACCATTGCGGCGCCAAGCGATAAAGACCACTCCTTCGCTCGCCGCAGATGGGTTTCTTCCGAATAGCTTTTTCCTACGGGAATGACCCAAGGGCCGATTGAAACTAAATACTGCAGGCGGCGCACCCCGGTTTCCAAGGGCCGCCAGACCACCAGCGGGGCTTCGCCCACCTCTTCATGCCACACCCGGGCCCTAATAATCCCCTCCGCGGAACCGAACTGCTTCTGGCCCCGTGCATCGTAGTAATCACCGGAGATTAGGAGCTCGCCGGCCTGAACAGTATCCCCCTCGCCTACCCGGGCGGTACCCCGCAAAACCAAGACCTGCGTTACAACGCCGTCCTCCGTCGCGTAAATATGCCCCGCGCTCGCCCGCACCCCTTCACCTTCGTTTCGTTCCGAAAGGCTGAGCCTGGCCCTAACCCCCTTTAACTCCACTTCTGCCCAGGCGAGAGAGGGAAAACGAAGCAGAAGTTCTTTTTCAATCCGGCGCGGCGCAATCGAAGCGCGGCGTACCCCCGCATTTAAACCCAATTCTTCCGCCGCTAGCCTGAGTTCGCCCAGGGACAGGCTTTCGTGGCCGTGTATCTCCACAAACCAGATATAACCGGCTAAATGGACGATAAAAGCCAAACATAGAGCCAAGCCCGCCGGGAGCAGCAGCCGCCTTTTTATACCGCGCAATAAAAAGGGCAGCCCATGACGGTCCAGAATGCTCACATTGATCCGGGTCCCCCAGAGCAGGGGCCTCAGGCGGCAAAAATCAGCCATCCCAAAACGAGCCAGCATCACATCGGGAGTGCGCCGTTCGATCTGCCACAGGACAATATCCGCCACGGCAATCTTATTCAATAAACGTTCCAGGCCCGGCCCCCGCAGCCGCACCGTCACAAACCCACGCCACCACAGCCAAAAGTAAGTGATCATTTCAACACCACCTGGCGAATTTCACCGGCGATTTTAATTTCTGAAGCAGAAAAAGATGTGATCTGCAAATCTTTGCCGATTATCTCAATGATTCCCTGGAGGGAGTTAGCTTTGACGCAGGCGGTATTATATTGGATCAAGCCTTTGTGATTGGAAATCCTGGCCTCCATATCGCCTACAAGACTAATGGTGGCGTAATCCAGTAGCGCCGCGGGCGGCAGATCAAAGGCGCGAGCAAATGTTTGTCTCAACCTGTGCTTGGAGTCGGGCCCCATCGCGTTCCCCCCTTTCTTCTAAATTTATGCATCTAAAAAAAGGTTAGACCCCGCGATGCAGGGTCTAACCTTAAACGTCACTTCTTATTAGCGCTGGGGCCAGGGCCTTTTGGCTCGAGGCTGCCTGAGAATCTCCGACATAATTACTGCTTCAGCCATATTAGGCCGCCATTGGCGTCTCGGTGTACGCCCGGAGGGCCGTTCCGGCTGCGCAGGCTCTTCATCCCAGCCGCCGGAGCCAAATTCCATTTCCCCGAAAATACCCGGCGCCCCCTTTACGGCCGATCCCGGGCCCGAATCGTCGACGTGGCCATCTCCGTCGGCGCCACCATCAGCATCAGCAAAAATCTCCACAGCCGAGTCAATTTCGTCAAATGGCACTGCACGATCACGCATATCGCGGGTGCGGTCCAATTGCCGCTGGTCGGCCTCTTTGTTTTCCGCTAACTTTCTGATCACGCCGCTGATCACGGCCACAAGAACATAAACTACTAACGCTGCAGATAAATTCACTTAGCTCACCTACCGCAATTCGTCATCGCCGGTGCGGGGGCCATCATCTGTCTGCTCATCACCGATTCTTTTTCTCATCTCGGTGTCGGCCATGACATTTTGCATGCCGTAATAATCCATCACGCCCAGATTACCCTCGCGCAGGGCCTCCGCCAATGCTTTGGGCACCTCTGCCTCAGCTTCGACAACGCGCGCCCGCATCTCTTGCGTGGCCGCTTTCATTTCCTGTTCGCGAGCTTGTGCCGCGAAGCGACGTTCGGCCGCTTTCGCCTGAGCAATATTTTTATCCGCTTCCGCTTGGTCCATCTGCAGCCGTGCGCCGATGTTTCTGCCCACGTCCACATCGGCGATGTCTATAGATAGAATTTCAAACGCGGTCCCCGAATCTAAACCCTTATTCAAGACAACCCTAGATATCTTATCGGGGTTCTCCAGAACTTCAGCGTGGCTGACACTGGAACCCACCGTTGTTACAATACCTTCACCGACCCGGGCAATCACGGTAGCTTCACCCGCTCCGCCCACAAGGCGTTCTATGTTGGCGCGCACCGTAACACGTGCTTTTGCCTTCAGCTCAATGCCGTCTTTGGCAACAGCGGAAATAAGGGGCGTTTCAATAACCTTGGGGTTGACGCTCATCTGCACCGCTTCCAGAACATTTCTACCCGCCAGATCAATCGCCGCGGCCCTTTCAAACGGTAGGGGTATGTCGGCCCGATGGGCAGCGATCAGTGCATCCACTACGTTATCGACGTTACCGCCGGCCAAAAAGTGCGCTTCCAGCTTATCAATGGTAGTCTCCACACCGCCTTTTTGCGCCTTAATAAAGGGCAAGATGATTCTGCTCGGCGCCACGCGGCGCAAACGCATACCCACAAGCGTTATGATTCCCACATCTACTCCGGCTGCAATGGCGGAGATCCACAAGCCGATGGGTACGAAAGTGAAGAAAACGGCCAGGAACGCGATGATAAGAACCAATAAGAAAATCCAAGTCATACAGAAAACCTCCTTTTAAGTTAATTGTTTAGTTTATCTCCCGCACAATAATCTTTGATCCTTCCAGTGCAACAACTTCAACTAAGGCATTAGACGCAATAAAACCGCCTTCCGAAATCACATTATAGCGTTCTTCACCGATGACGAGCGTTCCCGCGGGCCTCAGCGGTGTAAGCGTCCGGCCGCGCTGCCCCAAAAGATCGGGGTAATTATCGCCAGCCTGATAACCCTCTTCCTTAGAACCGGTCTGCGACAAAACCAGCCGCTGCCAAAACCGGGTCCTACCCAAACGCCGCCAGAGTAAAATCAAGGCCGCAATACTCACCGATAAGGCAATTACAAGGCTCATCACAGCCAGTCTGAAATCCCCGAATACAAGCAGAATACTGGCGGAAACGGCGATAATGCCCAGGATCCCGGTAATTCCGAAACCGGGAATAACAAAGATCTCCAACAGCAACAGAAATAAGCCAATAATAAAAAGTCCGATTTCTTCAAAGCCGGCCAAACCCACAATATACCGCCCCCCAAAAAACAGCGCCAGAGAAATTACACCACCCGTTCCGGGGACTCCCCAACCCGGGGTCGTAATTTCCACAATCAAGCCTAAAAATCCCAGAGTAAGCAGGAGCGAACTGACGGTAGAATTAGTTAGGAAGCGCGCTACACTTTCGGCCCAATGGGGTTTCAGGCGGATGGGCTCATAATTGTTGTACCCGAAATAAGTAAGGACCTCATGGATGCTGCCCGCCGTTACATCACTTAGCTCCCATTTTAGCGCATCCTCCGCGGATAGGCTTAAGATTTTGCCCTTCTCCACCAGATCTTCAATAGCAACGTCCGCATCAACCATGGCCGCCCCTAAACGCTGATCCCTCCCATTTCTCGCCGCTGTTGCCTCAAATTCGGCGCGCAGGGCAGATACCGTCTTTTCTTCCAAGGGCCTGGGTTCTGCAGCCCCCACGCTGCTGCCTGGTGCCATGGCAATCTGCGGTGCGGACAGCGTTATCAAGGCCCCCGCGGACCAAGCCCGTTCACTGACATAAGCAATAACAGGAACCCTTGCTTTAACGAGCAAATCTTTAATCTCTGTGGCAGCATCAACACGGCCCCCGAAGGTATTGATTTCTAGTAACACCAGGCCATCATTGCGTTCGGCCACCGCCAAGCCCCTGGCCACGAAAGCGGCCAAACCGGGCTCAATTTCACCCTGGATAGGCAAAATATAGACGGGAATCGGGTCAACAGCCGCGGCTGGGGCCGGTTGATAAACGGCTAACAAAATCACGACACAAAGTACAGCCATTCCGGGTCGGAATCTAAAGCGCCCCACATTATCACCCGCTTTCTTGAAAGAAAGCTCGACATCCTTCGACATCGAGCTATAGTCCTTAACGACGATACTTTCTTTTGCGAGCAGCCTCCGACTTTTTCTTCCGCCTTACGCTTGGTTTTTCGTAATGCTCGCGTTTTCTGGCCTCGGATAAAACTCCTGACATGCGAATCTGCCTTTTAAAACGGCGCAAAGCATTATCGAGGGACTCATTTTTGCCTACTTTAATTTCTGCCACGTATATCCCTCCTTCCAATGCTGATTGCGTCAAGCGCCTGATGCACCCCGTGCTTCAGGTATAATACAATACTCATTATAGTGCATTCGGAGCCGGTGGTCAATAATCAACCGGGAGGCCACTGCAGCGAACGGCCGCCTAAAAGATGGAAGTGCAAATGGGGCACGCTCTGCCCGCCCTGCGAACCAATGTTGAGGACGACACGATAACCAGCAGATAATTGTTCCCGCTGTGCCAGCGACCGGACCGCTAAAAGTAGGGCGCCCAACAAATCGCGATCTTCTCGTTTGGCCTGATCGAGACTGGCGATATGCTTTTTGGGAATCACCAGAATATGAGTGGGCGCTTGCGGGTTGAGATCATTAAACGCCACTAAATCATCTGTTTCCAATAATATTTCTGTGGGCAGTTCTCCCCGTGCGATTTTACAAAACACACAGTCACTCATTGTGTTCCTCCCATCCTTCTTTTTGCAGCACACCGCGCACTTCTTCCCCATCCGCGGCAGTAATGCGAACAGCAGCCATCTCCCCGACGGCGGCGTTTTGTGCCGCCTTAAAACGGACACGCAGATAATTATCGGTATGGCCGATTAAATGCCCCGCTTCCGCTTGTTCCACCAAAACATCGACTTCGCTGCCTATAAAAGTTTTATGAAATGCTTCAGCGGATGTATCACTTATTTTTATTAGACACTTACTACGGCTTTCCTTCACATTAGGGGCAACTTGCTGCGAAAATCCGGCAGCGGCAGTCCCCGCCCGCCTGGAGTATTGAAAAACATGCATTTTGCTGAATGCTAGTTTTTCACTTAACTGCCGCGTTTTGGTAAAATCTTGTTCCGTTTCGCCCGGGAAACCAACCATCACGTCAGTGGTAATGGCCACCTTGGGAATTTGGGAGCGAATCAGTGCCACAACGTCCTGAAATTGAACACTAGAATACCTGCGCCCCATGCGCCTTAAGATGTCATCGCTCCCGCTTTGCAGGGGTAAGTGAAAGTGACGACATAAAACGGGATGTTTCGCCACCAGATCTATCAATTGATCGCTTACTTCAGAAGGGTCAATCGAACTAAGCCTCAGCCTGGCCAATCCCGGAATATCCGCTATCTCCCCGGTGATTTGGGCCAAATCCGCCGTTCCGCTGCCTAAATCGCGGCCGTACAGGCCTAAATGAATGCCTGTGAGTACTATTTCTTGATACCCATTGGCGACAAGCAGCCGAACCTGTTCTAGAACGCTTTCCCTATTCCTGCTGCGGGACGGCCCGCGGGCGTAGGGGACGCGGCAGTAGGTGCAGAACTGTTCGCAGCCATCCTGGATCTTCAAAACGGCCCTGGTTCGGCCGGAAAAATCCAAAGCAGAAAGATCTTCGAATTCATGGACTTGAAAAATATCCTCGATCAGCCTATCGGGACCGGGCCGCCCCAGCGCCTCAATTTTTTGCACAATACTGTCTCGGCCTGATGTTCCCACCAGGAGCGATACCCCCTCCAGGGCCGCCATTTTATCCGGGGCCACCTGGGCCAAACAGCCCATGGCTACCACTTTGGCCTCGGGATTTAGTTTATGAGCGCGCCTAATCATCTGGCGCGATTTGCGATCAGCGAGGTTTGTCACAGTACACGTGTTGATTAGATAAACATCCGCCTTATCATGAAAATCAACAAGGGTATAGCCCGCTTCTATAAACTGAGTGACCACGCTATCAGTATCATATTGGTTGACCTTACACCCCAAGGTGGCAACGCCCAGCCTTTTTTTAGTTTTACTCATTTTAAATCTCCCCATCTATAGCCTATCAAGCTCAAGGCCGCCAGCCCCGCTGTTTCTGTTCTGAGAATGCGCGGGCCAAGGCTGATCGTTTCCGCGCCGGCTTCCGTTAGCCTTTCAACTTCGGCGCCCGCAAATCCCCCTTCCGGCCCAATCAAGACCGAAACTGCATCGGGCGTACGAACAATGCCCCCCACTCCTTTATTTGCTTCACCCTCATAAGCGAGCAGAACCAATTCACGCCGACCCACGCGTTCTTCCACTGCACTTACGAGCTGTTCCCAGTTATGAATGGGCCTAATATCGGGCAGCTTGGTGCGGCCGCACTGTTTCGCCGCCTCCTGGGCGATGCGCTCCCATCGCTGCCCGCGAGCTTGCTCCTGTTTGGCATTGAGCCTAACTACGGTGAAACGAGAAATAAAAGGGATGATCTCGGCCACACCGAGCTCCACCGCTTTTTGGACAACCCAGTCCATTTTATCTCCTTTGGCTAAACCCTGAAAAAGAGCGATAGGCAGAGGCGATTCGCCGGCGGCGGCCACAGTCTTTTTCACAGTACCCCGGACCGTTGCCCCAACCTCACTGATTTCCACCAGGTGCACCAGCCCGTTTACGGCGATGCATTCAATCTCATCACCCGGTTGCAGCCGCAAAACCCTGGTGATATGGTGAGCATCGCTGCCATCAATCTGCACCCGGGCCTGCTGCGGTTGATCAGGTTTGAGAAAAAATCTAGCCAGTTTCTTCACCCCTCTGCAGCAAATAGGCAACCCACTCGCCCCGCTGAAAACGACGGAGCAGCCTTAAATTAGCCTTTTTGGCTTGTTGTATAATTTCTGTATCACGTGTTTCGATAACACCGGAAGCAATGAAAAAACCTCCGGGAGCTAAAAGCGCATGAACGCGGGGCAGCATATCCAGAATCACATCTGCCACGATATTGGCCACAATAATGGCGGGCCGGCCCGTTAGATCCCGGAGAGAGCCCAGAAAAACGGGGAAATCCAATCCGTTTAAATCGCGATTTTCCGCCGCCACCCGTACAGCCACAGGATCAAGATCAACTGCCTGCACCTTAGCACCCAATTTGGCCGCAACCACTGCCAAAATGCCCGAACCGGTCCCCACATCCCATACTAACCGTTTTTCCAGATTGAGCTGCTGCAAAATCTCGATGCAAAGCGCAGTGGTAGGATGGGTGCCGCTGCCGAAAGCCATACCCGGATCCAGGCGGACAACCACTTTCTCGCTCTTCTGTTTTTCCTCTGGAACCCAGGAGGGTTGTACTGCCACCTGCCCGATTCGAAACGGATGATAGTGTTCTTTCCAAGCCTGGGCCCAATCCTCTTCATCCACATAAGCGGCGGAGATTTCAACCGGCCCCGGGTCAAAACCAAAATCGGCTAAACCGAAGAGTTCCGCCTTAAGTTTCTCGAGTTTATCGGCGCTCAGTTCTTCTGTAAAATAGCAGATTACGGCCACCTGAGCCGAAACCTCTTGTTCCGGTACATAATCACCCCAACCCAACTCCCGGGCCCTGTCAAAAAGGGCCGTATCTTCCACCGCATAATTGGTAATCCCCCAGCGGTCCAGCACGGCGTTGGCTCCTTCTAAAGCGGCCCTGTTCAGGGTAATCCTCACTTCCTGCCAGCGATGGCCCATAACTAAGCCCCTTTCTGTAAACAATGAAAGGCCGCCCCTGCCGGAGCAGCCCCCTCGCCCGTTATCTCCATGCGTCCTTGACCCGCTCGAAAAAACTCTTGTTTTCCTCCGGGAGTTCCGCCCCCCCGGACTTGGCAAAATCCCGCAGCAATTCTTTTTGCTGAGCGGTAAGTTTTTGGGGTGTCACAACCCTGATTTCCACGAGCTGATCACCCTTGCCGCTGCCCCGCACATCTTGGATTCCCTTATTGCGCAATCTTAAAATCCTACCCGACTGCGTACCTTCCGGGATGCGTATTTTAACCTTGCCTTCCAGCGTTTGAACCTGAATCTCATCACCCAAGGCAGCCTGAACGAAGGAGACGGGTACCTCACAGCGAATATTTCGTCCGTCACGCCGGAAAAATTCGTGAGGCCGCACCCGTACCCCGATGAGGAGATCACCGGGTGGGCCGCCTCGGTGGCCCGCCTCTCCCCGTCCGGGAATGCGTAGAATCTGCCCATCATCTATGCCGGCCGGGATCTTAACGTTAATCTGCCGCACTCGCCGCACCGTTCCTGCGCCTTGGCAGACACTGCAGGGTGTTTCAAAGGTCTTGCCCTCCCCCTGGCAGCGACTGCACGTACGTGTGCTGGCCATCCTGCCTAGGGGCGTCTGCTGTACTATGCGCACCTGCCCGGTACCGTTGCAGTCGGGGCAGGTCGTAATGGGCGTTCCCGGTTCGGCGCGGTTGCCGTGGCAGTGATCGCACGTCTCTGTACGGGGAATGGACAGATCGGTTTCCATGCCAAAGGCCGCTTCTTCAAACTCAATTGTCAGATCATAACGGATATCGGCACCTTTTTGGGGACGCATACTCTGACGGCCGCCAAAGCCAGCACCAAAGAGCCCTTCAAAAATGTCGCCCAGATCCCCAAACCCGCCGAAACCGCCAAAGTCACCGAAATCGCCGAATCCCCCGGGCCCCGCCTGATCAAAAGCGGCATGGCCGAACTGATCATACTGCGTCCGGCGTTCCGCATCACCCAGCACAGCGTACGCTTCGTTGATCTCTTTGAATTTTTCCTCCGCATCAGGCGCCTGATTGACATCGGGGTGCAGCTCGCGCGCTAAACCCCGATATGCCTTTTTAATATCATCCTCGGACGCATTCCGAGATACGCCCAACACATCATAATAGTCTCGCTTGGCCAAGCATTACACCGCCTTATTAAGCTGACCTAGGATTCCTCCGTGAAGTCAGCATCCACTATATCTTCATCTTCCGTGGGACCTCCGTCCCCGGCTTGCGCCCCCGCCTGAGCAGATGCCTGTTGAGCCTGCTGATAGAGGTCTGTGGAGATTTTATGCAGCACTTCGTCTAGGGCCTTCATTTTGGCCTTAATCTTCTCTAAATCATCTTTTTCCACCGCGGCCTTGAGCTCTTCTTTGGCCTTTTCCACCTTGGCCTTCTGGTCTGCAGTCACCTTGTCGCCCAATTCGTCCAGGGTGCGATCCACGGCCCACAATGAGTTATCCGCTTGATTGCGCAGCTCAATTGCTTCCCGTTTGGCCTTATCTTCTTCCGCATGTTTTTCCGCCTCTTCCACCAGTTTATCAATATCGGACTCCGTTAACCCCGTGGAAGAAGTAACGGTAATCTTCTGTTCCCGGCCGGTACCCAAATCTTTAGCCGTGACATTGACAATCCCGTTGCGATCTATATCAAAGGTTACCTCAATTTGCGGCACACCGCGGGGTGCCGGCGGTATGCCGGTCAGCTGAAAACGCCCCAGCGTTACATTATCCGCGGCCATGGGCCGTTCTCCCTGCAGCACATGGATATCGACCGCGGGCTGATTATCCGCGGCAGTGGTAAATACCTGCGTTTCTTTACAGGGAATGCTCGTATTGCGTTTAATTAGAGTGGTCATTACGCCGCCCAGCGTCTCTATCCCCAGAGAAAGCGGAGTCACATCCACTAATACCAGGCCTTTGCCCGCATCAAATTCTCCGCCTAAGACACCCGCTTGCACCGCGGCGCCTAACGCCACACACTCGTCCGGGTTGATGCCTTTATAGGCCTCCTTGCCCATCAATTTTTCGATAGCCTCCTGCACCGCGGGAATCCGGGTGGAACCACCCACCAAGAGTACCCGATCAATGTCTGCCGGCTGCAGTTTGGCATCCTGGAGCGACTGGCGTATGGGTGCCAATGTCCTTTCTACCAAATCGGCCGTGAGTTCGTTAAATTTAGCCCTTGTCAGATCAATATCCAGGTGGGCCGGACCGCCGGATGAGGCACTGATGAAAGGCAGGTTGATGTTAGTCTGGGCGATACCCGACAGTTCGATCTTGGCCTTTTCGGCCGCTTCCTTCAGGCGCTGCATCGCCATTTTGTCCTTTTTCAAATCGATGCCCGTTTCTTTTTTGAACTCGGCGACTAAATAATTCGTAATTCTTTCATCGAAGTCATCCCCACCTAGGCGGTTGTTGCCGCTGGTGGCCATGACGCCCACATAGCCCTCGTCCATTTCCAGGATGGAAACATCAAAAGTCCCCCCACCCAGGTCGAAGACCAAAACGGTTTGTTCGTGCTCTTTATCAAGCCCATACGCCACCGCCGCGGCAGTAGGCTCGTTGATAATCCGTAAAACCTCTAACCCGGCAATGGTACCCGCATCCTTTGTGGCCTGCCTTTGGGCATCAGTGAAATAAGCGGGAACGGTAATCACTGCCTTGCTCACCGTTTCACCCAGATATGCCTCGGCCTCTTCTTTGAGCTTGCGTAAAACCATGGCCGAAACTTCCTGCGGAGTGAGTTCTTTGCCATCAATGGTCACTCTAAAATCAGTGCCCATTCGACGTTTAACGGACATAACCGTACGTTCCGGATTAGTTACCGCCTGCCGTTTGGCCATCTGGCCCACAACGCGATCACCATCTTTGGTAAACGCAACAACAGAAGGGGTGGTGCGGGAGCCTTCCGCATTAGGTATAATAATGGGCTCTCCGCCCTCCATGACCGCTACTACTGAGTTAGTGGTGCCTAAATCAATACCGATTACTTTTGACATTTTCCTTCCTCCTCGTTCTGACCTACCAAAACTTTAGCATGCCGCAATACTTTTCCATTCAATAAATACCCTGTCTGGACCTCTTTGATTACCTGCAAAGAATCTGAGCCGTCCCCCTGCATGGAAATGGCATCGTGATAGCAAGGATCAAAGGACTGACCCTCCGCAGGAATCATTTCTAAACCGTGTCGGGTTAAAGTGTCCAAAAGACCATCGTAAACCATGCGCATTCCCGCAAGAAACGAGTCCTGCGCACCATCTTCCGGCGCATGGGAATCAAATGCCCGTTCGAAGTTATCTAAAACAGGCAGTAAATCGCCTACCAGCCCTTCATTGGCCTCCAACACGATATTCTCCAGTTGGGATCTGCTGCGGCGGCGAAAGTTTTCAAAATCCGCCTTCAAACGCAACAGCTGCTGCCTGAGCAGGGCGTTTTCCTTTTCTAACTCTTCCCAATCGACAGTCTCTGTTTCCTGTTCTACATCAGTGTTTTTAACTTCGTCAGTGTTTTTAACTTCGTCAGTGTTCTTAACTTCGTCCGCCGTTAATTCCGAATTGTTCTTTTCCGACACGTAAGTAACCCCCTCAGAAAAATGACCCCTGCTGGCGCAAGGGTTCGCCTTGATAACAACGGGCCGTGGGGCCGCCTAGCCCTGCTCCGTCAAAAACGAGCTTAGCGAACTAGAGACCAGCGTCACCGCGGCCATTATTCTGGCATAATCCATACGGGTCGGCCCGATTACTCCCAGAGTGCCAACGACATCGCTGCCCACATAATAGGTACACGTTACCAGGCTGCAATCCTGTAAAGACGCCAGCATGTTCTCATGGCCGATGACCACCTGTACACCGCTTGAACCGGCGGCCGTGCTGAGCAAGCTTAAAACCCGTTCTTTTTCTTCCAAAATCTCCAGCAAAGCGATAGCTCGCTCCACATCGCGAAACTCAGGCTGATTTAAAATGTTCACTGTCCCCGAGGCATAGACCTGTTCGCCTTTTTCTTCAACCAGGCCCTGCAGAAGCAGTTCCACCAAAACCCTGCCTATTTCGCCAAAGTCACGGGCAATTTCACTAAAGATGGTCGAGCTCAGCTCGCGGTAAGTGATACCTTTTAGTTTTTGGTTCAAAACAGATGAAAGCTCGTTAATCTCCCCCGGCGTGTACTGCTGCTCGGTACGTATCAGCCGATTTTTAACGACACCGGGATGCAAAACTACTGTAAGTAAAATACCGGAACCTTCAATCCAAGCCAGCTGTAAATGCTTCAGCACTAATTGATCAGTGCCCGGGGCCACTACCAGAGAAATGGAATCCGTCAAAAAAGCCAAGAGCCGAGCCGCTTCGTTGATTGCCCGTTCCAGGCCGGTTTTGGTTTTGGTAAATTCCTCACGTATTTTCAAGTGCTCCGTTAAAGAAAACGAATGTGGTTGTACAAGGGCATCCACATAAAAACGGTAACCTTTATCGGAGGGTATGCGACCGGCTGATACGTGGGGTTGATGCAGATAGCCCGTTTCCTCCAGATCTGCCATTTCGTTGCGAATCGTGGCAGAAGAGACACCGAGATCATGCTTGCGCGCAATTGTCCGGGATCCAACAGGCTCGGCCGTTTCGATATAATTATCAATAATTGCCCGCAGTACCATTCTTTTTCTCTCACCCAACATAGTCAGCCACCCCCGCTCTTTAGCACTCAAGCGAAGCGAGTGCTAACGTTGTTTACCCATAAAATATCACTTCATCCTGTGTTTGTCAAGGGGTGAGAACCTAGCGCAAGAAAGCGCCTGAAACGATGTTTTCCAAGAAAAGACCCTGTTCCGTAACGTGCAAATGCCCGTTCGCATAGTTGACTAAACCCCTAGCCATTAAATCGGAAATCTGCAGAGGATAAATTTCAAAAAAACTCATGCCATATCTTTTCCAAAAATCAGCTTCACTGACACCCGCCAAAAGGCGCATCCCCACCATCATAGTCTCGTCCATCTCCTGTTCGGGCGAAACATACTCTTGCCGCTCAATCGGTAGTTCACCTTCTGCCAAGTGCCGGCAGTAGGCCGCAACATCCGCGACATTCGTATAGCGCACACTTCCCAAATAACCCGTGGCGCCGCTTCCCAAGCCAAGAAAGGACCTATTCAGCCAATAATGCAGATTATGGCGCGATTCACACCCCGGCCGGGCAAAATTTGAAATTTCGTAGTGCTCAAAACCGGCCGCGGTGAGGCATTTAATCGCCATCTGATACATATCAGCCTGCAGATCATCGCTTGGAAGATCAATTAAACCGGCGCTTTCCCAAGCCGCGAAGGGCGTACCCCCTTCCACAATCAGGCTGTAGCAGGAAAGGTGTGTGGGATGTAGTGCAATTGCCTCTTCTAGACTTGCCCCCCATTGCTCCCTCGTTTGGCCGGGTAGGCCAAACATTAAATCAAGATTGATATTATCAATGCCCGCCTGCCTAATGAGCCCCACGCCTGCCCCAATTTGATCAGCAGTATGCAGGCGCCCGAGCACCTGTAGGAGCGGATCCTGAAAGGCCTGTGCACCTAGGCTGATTCGGTTCACGCCGGCTTGACGCAGCGTTTTCATACCTAAAAGCGACAGCGAATTGGGGTTGGCCTCCACCGTGATTTCCGCCCGTGGCGAGACGGGCAGCTCTTCCCTAATATAGATGATGAATTCGCCCAATTTCTCAGGGGGTAGTACCGTTGGTGTGCCGCCACCGATAAAAATTGTACTCAGAGTGTGATCCGCGACTTGCTCCTTGTAAAGCCGGGCCTCTTTGCGCAACAAAGAAAGATAGCTGTCAGCGGCCGCAAGAAAATCATCCCGGCCCCCTACAGCTATCGAATGAAAATCACAATAATGACATTTCTGCTCACAAAAGGGGATGTGAATGTAAACGCCCACGGCCAAACCCCCTATTCTACCTTTAGAATGGCCATAAAAGCCTCCTGGGGTACTTCCACGTTACCCAGGCTCTTCATGCGTTTCTTGCCTTCTTTCTGTCTTTCTAGCAGTTTGCGTTTACGGCTTATGTCACCGCCGTAGCACTTGGCCAGCACATCCTTGCGCAGAGCCCGTACCGTCTCCCGGGCAATGATCTTGTTGCCGATTGCCGCCTGAATCGGCACCTCAAATTGCTGCCTGGGAATGACCTCCCTCAACCTTTCCACAAGGCCGCGGCCCCTGGCCTGCGCCTTTTCGTTGTGAATAATACAAGAGAGGGCGTCCACCGGATTGCCGTTAAGCAGAATATCCAGCTTGACAACGTCCGCCTGCCGATAACCGATAAATTCATAATCTAGCGATGCGTAACCCTTCGTACGCGATTTCAAGCGATCGAAGAAATCCATGAGAATTTCGGCCAAGGGCAGTTCGTACTCCAAATGGGCCCGTTCGGGCGTAACATATTCCATATTGGTGAAAATCCCCCGGCGATCCTGGCATAAATCCATGACCGCCCCCACAAAATCATCGGGAACCATGATGCTGGCTTTGACATAGGGTTCCTTAATATATTCTATTTTGGTTGGGTCAGGCAGTGCGGCGGGATTATCCACTTCTTTGATACTGCCGTCTTTCTGCACAATCTGATATACCACACTGGGTGCGGTTGTAATTAAATCCAGATCAAATTCCCGTTCCAACCGTTCCTGCACAATTTCCAAATGAAGAAGGCCCAAAAAACCGCAGCGATAACCGAAACCCAAAGCGACAGAAGATTCGGCCTCATAGGTAAGCGCGGCGTCGTTTAACTGCAGCTTTTGCAGGGCATCCCGCAGATCCAAATATTCCTCGTTAATTACCGGATACAAGCCACAAAAGACCATGGGCTTAGCCGGGCGGTAACCTTCCAAGGGTTCTTTCGCCGGGCGTTTGGCCGTTGTAATGGTATCGCCCACTCTAGTATCCCGCACATCTTTCATACTGGCCATGATACAGCCCACATCACCCGGACCCAACGATTTTACGCCAACCAAAGCGGGGCGAAACACGCCCAGTTCAGTCACCTCAAATTCGCGCCCGGTACTCATCATACGGATGATATCACCCACTCGAATCATGCCATCCACTAGGCGTGCATAAGCCACCGCGCCTCTGTATTGGTCGTAGTGCGAATCAAAGATCATAGCCCGCGTCGGCGCGGCGGGATCACCGGACGGGGCCGGAATTCTCTTCACAACCGCCTCCAAAATCTCGTGGATGCCCTCACCGGTTCGGGCACTAACTAAAATAGCGTCATCGCCGGAAAACCCGATTGTATCTTCCAACTCCCGCTTCACCCTTTCGGGATCGGCATTAGGCAGATCAATCTTGTTAATAACCGGAATAATCTCCAGATCATGATCCATGGCCAAATATAAATTGGCTAACGTCTGGGCTTCAATGCCCTGCGAAGCATCGATCACCAAAAGGGCGCCCTCACAAGCCGCTAAGCTGCGGGACACCTCATAAGAAAAATCAACATGCCCCGGCGTATCAATCAGATTCAGAACGTACTCTTCGCCGCCTTCCGCCTGATAAGTTAACCGCACAGCCTGAAGTTTAATGGTAATTCCCCGTTCTCGTTCCAGATCCATCGAATCCAGGACTTGATCGGCCATTTCCCTGGCACTGAGGGCCCCGGTGTGTTCTAAGATCCGATCGGCCAGCGTTGATTTCCCATGATCTATATGGGCGATAATGCAAAAGTTGCGAATGTTCTTCTGGGACATACTTTTACCAATTCCTTTATAGAGTGATTATGCGGCTTTATTATATCATAGAAAGAATTTATTTCAAAACAAGGCTAGCCCCCATCCCCTCCGGAGGCCCGGGCTTTACCTTTTATTCTGCGACGGATCAAATCCAGGACAAAATAAGTTTCATCCATTTTCAGAACAAAGCTGAGCACAAGATAGACCGCGATTCCCAGGCCAATCGCGCCAAATGTCTGTCCCAGTTGGCCCAGTTTGCTGCTCAAGTTGAACGGTACACCTAACACTTTGGCCGCCCAAGAGGTGGTACCCCCCATCACAAGCGATGCCAAACCCGATTTAAGTAAAGTAGTCCCTAATTGGGCACCGCCCAACCCCTTCAGTTTCTTACTTAAAATGCCTAGGGCAAGTACCATGTTAAAGAGCGAACTGAGAGAAAAGGCCAATGCAAGCCCCCCCGCCCCAAGTCCGGTCCAGCGCAGCAAGCCCACACTGAGCAAAAAATTTAAAACAACGCTTGCGAAGCCTATTTTTACCGGGGTAACGGTGTCCTGCAGCGAATAGTAGCCGCGGGTGGTAACTTGAATCGCAGCCTGGGCAAACAGCCCGGGCACATAAAACAGCAGGGCGTGGGCGGTGGCCAGAGTGTCGGGCGCGGTAAATTCACCGGACTCGAACAGCAGTCGCACAATAGGTACGCGCAAAACTGCCATGCCCACTGCGGAGGGAATAGTTATAAACGCGATCACGCGCAGCCCAAACAAAAGAGTGCTTTTGAATTCTTCCGCTCGGCCTTGTGCAATCAAGCGTGACAATGTGGGGAAAATGGCGGTGGAGATGCCCATGGCGAAAATACCCAGGGGGAAATTTATTAATCTGTTAGCCAAACGCAGTGCGACAATGGAACCGGTTTCCAGTGTAGAAGCGAGGTTTTGGCCCACAATAATATTAATTTGGGCGATGGATAACCCAATTACCGCGGGCAGCATCAACTTACCCATGCGGCGGATTCCGGGATGTTTAAAATCGAGAATTGTGCGGTAATGGACCCGGCCCCGGCGCAGAACTTCGGGAAACTGGATGGAAAAATTGGCCACCGCACCTACAATCGTACCCACCGCCATACCCATAATGCCCAGAGTAGGCCCGAGCAAGTAAGCGCCGAGAATTTGGCCTAGATTGTAAAGTATGGGGCCCAGAGCCGGCTTAGTAAAACTCTGGTAAGAATTTAAAACACCCATGGCTAGCCCGGAGAGGGCAGTAAAAAAAACAGCGGGAAAGGTTACCCTCATCAGCAGAACCAAGAGTGTGCGCTGATCACCACTAAAGCCCACCCCCACCAGGGGGGCCAAAACGGGTGTGAAGATCACACCGAAAACCATCACAGCCAACAAAGCTAAAATAGTTATGTTTAAAAAAATGCTTGCCACATACCAAGCCTCTTTTTCTTCGTCTTTGGCAAGGTATTGGGTGAAAACGGGAATAAAAGCGGAACTCAATGCCCCTCCCACCAGAAGCTGATACATTAGATCGGGCAGGGCAAAGGCGGCGAAGAAGACATCTGTTGTCCCGGTACGGCCAAAAACCTCCGCAACTGCCCGTTCTCTTACAAAACCAAGAATTCTGCTGATCAAAATAGCTGACATAACAATGCCGGCCGCCTTAGCCACCTGCCGTTTGCTTTGCGTTTGTTCCATCGTTCTCTCCCCTTCCCGGCAACAACATGAAAGATTCGCCTTAGAGAGGGTAATTCCTGTTACAGGACTCTAACAAGAACCTTGGCTAATAGTTCCGCAGCCAGGAGGGCTTCTTCCAGTGTGTTTTCAACCGAGCCTAATTCCACGATTACGCTGTGAGGATGCAGGTGTTGGTTGTAGCGCGCTTGTTTTTGCACCTGCACCGCGCGCATTAAACCGGGATACATTTCATCGCAGACCGCTTTAATTTTGTGAGCAAAGGCGAGATTTTCCTGAAAGTTGGGGTGGGACAAGGGCACTGATTCGGCCGTCCCAACCACCAGGCACAGCTTGGCAACGCTGCGGCCATCAATCATTAAAGATGGCCCCGGTACCCCCGCATCCCGATGCAGGTCGATCACCATTTTCAGATCCTTGTGTCGGCTGAGTATTTCCCGCACTGTTTTCTCAGAATTACCGTAGCTGTGGTTGATATTGGGCAGAGTGTGGATCGTTGTCTCATGCTTTGTACCTATTCCTAGGCTGTTCAGGGCGTTGGCAAGATGCCTGCCTGCCGCCATCACACCCGTAACGGTCGGATCGGCCGAATTGCGAAATTGATAATGGGCCCGAGAGGACTGGGATGCCGGGATGGAGTGGCCTAGATACATCTCGGAGGTATGGGTATGATAAATTAAAACCTGTGCCGCCGCTGTGGGCGATACGCGCTCTTGGGCCGGGGCAGGGACAGAGGGGCGAACGGGATCCGGTGCAAAGGACAGCTCTTGAATAAAGACAAAGGGACGCTCTTCCCATACTCTGAGCTGTTCGGGGCCGTGCTGCACGAAAGGCAGCACCGCCTTGAGAATACTGAGGGGATCATACAGATCATAATCTGTCAAAAAATAAACGAAGGAACGCAGATCAAAGGGATCCGCCGCACCCGGCTCCGATTCGGCTAAATTCGGCATACCCAACCGCAATAGCGATCTGGCCAGCGAATGATCAAAGGCGGCATCGGTGGTGAGGAGCCGGTAACCGCTGAAAACTAAAATAAAAAAAATAAACGCTAGCATTACCAGGGGTACAATTTCGGCAGCCGGTCGCCAACGATAACTGCGGCGGCGAATTTTAGCTGAAATTCTGCGCAGCCTAAAGCGCATATCACCACCTCTTCCTCTTCCCAACTATATTTCCGGGACAGGGAAAATATGATAGACTGGGCCTAGGCCAGCTTTGAGAAAGGGATGATCACATGCGTGCCGTAAGGATTGCCGCCCTAATCGCGGTAGTTATTTTGGTGGCCGTGGCAGGTTATCAATTTATTGCGCTGCAACGGAGGATAGGGGTAGTAGAAAAGGAACAGCTTGCCTTGAAGGGGCAGGTCCGAGAACTGGAACAATCCCCTTTAGAACAGGAACACGCTGTAATTTTTTTGATTAAATCCGCCCCCACTGATTTTTACCTAGTACCGGTTAACCGTGCCATCACCGCGCCCGCAAGCCCCACAACTGCGCTGCAGGCACTGCTTGATGGCCCATTAAGCCACGAGGGCCTGGAACCATCTGTTCCCCCCACCACCCGGCTGCTCGGGTTGAGCATTTACCGAGGTTTAGCCACAGTAAACTTCAGCGGCGAGATAATTCGTGATTTTAACGGCGGCGCCTTAATCGAATCTTTCCTGATCCAGGCGGTCGTAAATACCCTCACTGAGTTTCCCGAAGTAGACCGGGTGCAGTTTTTGGTGGAGGGGGAACCTGTGGAGTCAATCGGCGGCCATGTATTGATTACGGATCCAATTGAGCGCTCCAAGTAACGTTAACTTAAGTACTTAAAAACTTCATCATAGCTGACGCCTTCGTGAAACGAGGTATTCAGTGCACCGGCAATGACATCGCTCACTTCTTCGATTAAAACATCAATCTCTTTAGGTGTTACAATCATGCTGCCCAGATAGGGTTCAAGCAGCCCGGTAATGAGGCGGCGTTTATCCACCGGTGCGTGGGTCGGCGCCTTAGGTGGCTGGCCCTGGCCTAAAAGCATTTCGGGGTCAACATTAAACTGCACCCGCCGGGGCGGTTCTTCCCCTTCGGGTGGCTGCAAGTGGCCTTGATCCAATAAATCCATGGCGTCGGACACGATGGTCACCGCATGGACAACGGTGGGAATGCCGATGGCAATAACGGGAATACCCAGGCTTTCCCGATTAATAGCTAGGCGGCGGTTGCCAACGCCCGACCCCGGATTGATACCCGTATCGGAAATCTGAATAGTACTGCACAGCCTATCAACACTGCGGCTAGCGAGGGCATCTATGCAGACAACCGCTCCAGCCCCGATGCGATCTACCACACCCATGATGATCTCGCCGGTTTCTATGCCCGTTAAGCCTAATACCCCGGGCGAAATTGCGGAAATGGGGCGAAGTCCCTGCCTCAATTCGGGAGGGGTCATCTCCAATAGATGACGCGTAACCATAAGGTTCTCCACCACACGAGGACCTAGGGCATCCGGTGTGGCATTCCAATTGCCGAGCCCCACAACTAAGACGCCATCCTCAGGCCCGAGACCCGCTTCGGCAAAAAACCAATCCAGTTCTTTGGCCACAAGTTCCGCAATCGTCTCGTGTACATCGCGGTTATGTTCACGTAGAGCGGATGATTCTAGCGTACTATAATTGCCCGGTGCCTTACCCATCATTTGAGCACCCAGATCATTTTCCACAGTAATGCGGGTTACGATCACACCTTCATGTTCTTCGGTGTGGACCTGTACACCCGGAAGTTCGGGCGGACCTTCCCGCTCAACTACTGTTTGATGTGATTCTAAGGCCAGATCGGTGCGAACATTATATTTTTCATAAAGCGGATCTAAACGGTCTTCTTTTAACATGCACTCTCCTCCAATCACATTTAGATTAACCCAAATAATTCGAGTTATGCAGCGGCCCGCCTATCGGCCCGCACAACCCCTTGAACTCGTACGTTTCTAGTGATATAATTACAGAGTAAATCTGCCTGAGGAGGTGAACCCCGTTGGCAACGAGTAGATCCGCGGAAAAGAGAATTCGGGTAAATCGCAGCAAGCGCGCTCGCAACATAGCGGCTAAATCCAGTTTGCGGACAACAATCAGAAGATTTGAGGCCGCCCTGGAACACGATCCGGCAAATGCTCCCGCCCTCCTTGGTAAGGCGGTCAGGGCCTTAGACAAAGCGGCTGCTAGAGGCATCATCCACAAGAACGCCGCAGCCCGGAAAAAGTCCCGTTTAACGAAAGATTTAGCCAAATTAGCGTAAAAAAATAACGCCCTCCCGCTGGTTGGGGCGTTTTTTTTGTTCTTTTTTAGGTTAGCTTGATGATTAGATCGGTCAAGACTTGTTCCCCCGGCACACCCAGTTTCATTTCTTGATCCGCTTTGACGACTGCTTTAAAACCGAAAAATAATTCGTCTAGCGTAAATTTGTCCGTGTTGCGCATCTGTTTTCTCAAAGGGAAAACGCTGGACTCACCCATCCGCCGCGCAGTTTCCTCCGGCCTGGCCTTACTTGTTTTGGCGGCCAAAAGCAGGCGCAGCTGCCGCTCAATCAAAGGTAAGATGCGCAGTGGTGCTTCACCCGCCCTCAGCAGTAGCCCCAGCACACTAAGGGCTTCGTCCCGTTTCTTTTCTGCCATGAAATCCACGAGTTTAAACACCGTTTCATTAAGGATCCGGCCCGGCGCCAATGAAGTAGCCGCTTGCACATCCTGCTCCGTTATTTCCCGCCTATCCCCACTCCAGGCGATCAGTTTGTCTAATTCATTCTGCACAAACATAAGATCGGTACCCACCCGTTCCAGAAAAGGTTTCGCAGCTGAACGACGCATTTTTTTGCCCTGTAGGGCGCAATAATCCAGTAGATAGCGGATTAGTTTCTCGCCCTGCAGGCGCTCGCATTCTATGATCCAGGCAAACTCGCGCAATTTACGCACATATTTAAGCCGATTATCCAAACTCGCCAAAAAAATTGCCAAACAATTGGCCCGGGAATGCTCCTGCAGCCAAGTGGCAATAGTGTCCATAACCGCGGCGGGCACCAGATCGGCCTGCTGCAGTACCACCACTTTCGTCCCCCCGCCCCACGGCACGGTACCTAATTCTATCAATAGGGAGTCGGGCTCGAACTCTTTGCCGCCCTGCAGCACGGACCAATTCCATTCGGCCATCGGCCCGCCGGCGATCCGTTCTTTCAATGCACGAAAAATTTGATCCTGCAGGGCTGTCTCGGGCCCATGTACCAAAATTGCCTTTGGCAGCGGTTCTGTTTTAATTCTTCCCAACATCGCCTGCACAGCTATCACTCCTTGGCGGATCTATTCAGGGCCCACCCCTAATAAACCTGCCGAACAGCCCCCACCAAACCAAAAAAGTCACCGCGCCATCCGCGGTAGTGCGCCAATCAATTTTTCTGCCGGTCAAGAAATCCAGCACCTCCTGATGGGGATGGCCAAAGGAATTGGGGCCGGTGGAAATAACGGCCCAAGTGGGGTTAACAGCATCGTAAAAAGCGGGTAAGAGGCTTCCCCTACTGCCGTGATGGGGGACTTTAAGCCACTGGGCGGTCAGCCCCGGGCCGGTGTGGGCCAAATCGTACAGCACCGCATTCTCCAAATCCCCGGTAAAGAGCAAGTTCTGTCCGCCATATTCCAATTTAAGCAGTAGCGAATTATTGTTGTATGCGGAGGTGAGATTGGTCCGTACCCGTTCCGGATACAGCACTTTAAGGGTAATACCATCGCCGAGCGGCAGGCAATCACCTGCCCGGGCTTGGTGGTAGGCGATGCTCTTGTCAGCAATCAACTCCAGATAACGCTCATAATTCAAAGTTGACAGCGGATGGCCATTGTCGATGACCATACCCACCTCGAAATGCTCCAACACAGCCAAGAGACCAAATAAATGATCTTCGTGGGGGTGAGAGAGGATCACGTAATCAAGGCGCGGTACCTTGCGGTAGCGCAAAAACGGCACAACTCGCTCTTCACCCACATTGCGTCCCCGCTGCTGCCAGTATAATGAATCACCGCCCCCATCAATGAGCAGGTGGCGTCCGCTAGGCGTTTTTATGTAATAACAGTCGCCTTGCCCCACATTAATCGCGGTAACTTCCAAAGGACGGCGCACAACGGGCGGCAGCGTCGTTATAAAAAGCACGGCCGCACCCAGTAAGGCCAGGTGCAGATAAGTACGCCCGGGCCTAATCACTGTGGGGCGCCTTAAGCGCCAGCCCCCGTAGGCAAATAGTAACCACCACAATCCCGGTTCCATTAAGCTCGCGGCCGTGGGTGACCACTGCACGGCATAGGGAAGAAGTAGATTTTCCCAAGCCCCCATAAGCCCGATGCTCAGATCGGCCAACTTCGCCAAACCAAGGGGGCCTAAGCCGCAGGCAGTACCTAGTGCACTCAGTAAAAGGAGCGCTGTCAATGGTAAGAAGAGCAGTGTCGCCACGGGCCCCAATAGGGCGATTTCTCCGAAATAACCCAGCAAAAAAGGGAGCAGGCTGATTTGGGCCGCCACAGAAATAAGTAGGGAATTGACCAGATAGTTTAACGCCCTAGATCGTGTCTTCACTGTCAAAGTTGAACCCCAAAGCAAAATTCCCCCCGCAGCCGCGAAGGATAGAACGAAACTGGGCTCAAATAGATAACCGGGCCGAATTAGAAGCAGGACCCAAGCTATCACAGCCCATATATGGAGGCCATCCAGGTGTAATTTTCGATAGGCGGCCGCACCGCCCAACAAAGAGAACAAAAAAGCCCGCCAGGCGCTGACGCTGCTGCCCGCAACCAGAACATAGCCCAGCATAATCAACTGGATCAGGCATAATTTGACCAAGCCGGGCAGGGGCAGCCTGTGCACAACGAACCCTAACCCGAGGGCGAAAAAGCCCACATGCATACCGGAAATGGCCAGCAGATGAGAAATTCCCAACTGCCTCCACCGTTCCTGCTGCTCTGCGCCTAAGCCGTCCCGCTCTCCTAATACCAAGGCCAGGGCTAGGCCGGGAGCACGCAGCTGACTTGTGAGATTGGATCTCATTTTATTGCGTATCGCGCCCAATAAACCGATTCCGCCACCGGGCTGCAGGGCAAATTTTTCCGGATAGCAAAGCCCGCAAACGCCCAGGCGTTTCAAATAACTGCGATAACAAAAGGCACCGGGATTGGCCGCCGTTGGAGGCTTAACAACCGCACCCGCGAAAGTAATCCGGTCACCCGCAGCCACTTCTGCATGTGCAGGTAGGTGGACCGCCACCTCGATCCGCGAAGAATCCAAACGAACGATGGTGCGCGTATCAAAACTAAGCCTAGCAACCGAGCGAACCACCCCGGAAAAACTGCCTGTCTCTTCAACCCCGCCGCCCAAGGGCACAGCAGCTATTTGGCCCAATAACAATGTTCCCAAAACGATAACGGCCCAAAACAACCCGTTTTGCCGGGGCCGGCTTCGATAAGTGGCGATTAACCACAACGAAGCCAGCGCCACGAACGATCCCAGCAATAAAAGGGAAACCCCTTTCTCGTTTCCCAGCAGGATGCCCAGGACAAGCAGGGGAAGCAGAGTCCAAAAATTACTCTGCTTCCGCATCCCGAGGAATATAAAGACAGATGAGATCGGCGATTTGTGCTAGGCGTTTCTCACCGATTCCCGAAACTCTGAGCAAATCCCGGATTTCTAAAAATACTTTTTCCCGGCGAGCGATTATGATCCGCTCCGCTAAAACAGGCCCGATACCGGGCAGTGATTGTAATTCGGCCATACCCGCTGTGTTTACATGAACAAGAGGGCAGTGTCGTTCCGCGTCATCCGCGGGCACTTCTGCCGGTTTTGCTTGCGCGGCCGCAGCCACCCGCGGCTCAGCAATTGAAACATTGATTCCACCACTGCCCAACCGCCAACGGACACCCTGCTGAACTAGGCTGAGCAAAAGCAGCACAACCAATATAACCCGTTGTTTCGTTTGCACTTATTTCGCCCCTTTGCTCCCCGGGCAAGCACTAACTTCCACAAGTATTACTAAATACCTGCTTTTTCTGAATTTTCTTTCCATTAAAAGAGCCCCCGCAGAGCAGGGGCCCCTTCTAGAATCTAAAGCCAAGCAGCGCTATCCCCAGCAGACCCGCGGTAATAAGCAGAATGGGTACCCCGCGCAAAGACCGGGGAATGGGGGCCAACTCCAGCCGCTGGCGCAGGGTGGCCATAATAACCAAAATGAAACAGTAACCGAGCCCGCCCGCGAAGGCCGCCGAAACATTGCCCGGCCCGCTGACGCCTGCCCCTCCCAGCAGTAAGAGCAACCCAACCAGAGCGCTGTCGGCCAAACGGTCCTGCAGGCACCCGCCTTGTTTCAGCACACTATGGGCCAAAACGGAAGCGACAGCGCCAACCAGCAAGTAATACCCGATTTGCGCCGATAAAGAGGCGAAG
Source organism: uncultured Clostridiaceae bacterium (assembly GCA_964626065.1). Classification (GTDB taxonomy): domain Bacteria; phylum Bacillota; class Limnochordia; order Darwinibacteriales; family Darwinibacteriaceae; genus UBA3910. The sequence continues at coordinate 67,510 of CAZVDE010000003.1, forward strand.
GTAATGCCGCCCAAAAGCCAGAGCAGCGCTCCACCCAACAGCATGCCCACGAAAGTTGTACCGCCCGACCTCAGGGCTTCCTTAACATCATGCGTATGGCGGATCAGGGCATACAAGCCCAACCCCTGCACCAAGATGAGGTTGCCGGTAATTATTGTTTTTGCCAATGCCTCAAGCCCATTAATCATGTAGTTCTCCTCCCCGCCCCATGAACTTGTTTGCCAAGGCCAACAAGAGGCCAACGACAATCATGCCGCCCGGAACACTGTCCGCCAGCGCCAAAGGGGGCAGCGCCGCCGAAACCAGGCTGCGCCCGAATATACTGCCGAACCCTAAAAACTCGCGGATGGCACCGATCACAACTAAAGCCAGAATAAAGCCCAGGCTTTGGCCGATCGCCTGCAGCACCGCTTGGCCAAAACCAAATTTTTCGGCAGGTGTCTCTAAAAGCATCCTGTTGATAATGATCAGGGGCAGATAGATGCCCAGCTGGGCAGCGAGGTTCGGCCGCCAACTCAAAAGCAACCCGTGAGCCAAGACCGTTAACAGAATCAGGACGCCAAGTTTAGCAATGGGCCGCGTGTTTTCCGGAAAGGGGGCCAATACAGCATAATCCACCATGACCGCCAGTATAAACACACCGGCAGTAACAAGCCCCATCGTTAAGCCCCGTTCGGCAGTGGAAGCCACCGCCACAGCCGGGACCAACCCCAGCATCAGGACGAACACAGGATTCTTCTTGAACAGACCTTCCCATAAAACCTTCATTTTTTATCTGCCCCCCTCTGAATCAAGGGCGCTGAGTACTGCCTCTAAAATCGCCCCACTTGTTATCGTTGCCCCGCTGACCCCATCAACGGGTGCTTGAGCCTCCACCAGCGCAGGCAGCATTTGTTCGAAGGCCGGTTTAGCTATAAATTCAGTCTCTGCACTTTGCACAACCGCAATATCCGTGATCTTGCCGCCGCTGATTGTCACCGCCAGGACCAAATCACCGCCGAAACCGGCAGCAGAACCTTCATACACACCGTCAGGCAGGGTGATCTCATAAAGTGCGGCACTCTCCTCCGCCGCAGCCGCCTCACCTGATAAAGCAGACTCTACAGCTGCCAAGATCGCTTTGCTGGTCACGGTGGCCCCGCTCACACCGTCAACGGGTGCTTGAGCCTCCACCAGCGCAGGCAGCATTTGATCGAAGGCCGGTTTAGCTATAAACGGTGTCTCCGCACTTTGCACAACCGCAATATCCGTGATCTTACCGCCGCTGATTGTCACCGCCAGGATCACATCACCGCCGAAACCGGCAGCAGAACCTTCATACA